>JABDRC010000242.1 GCA_013041945.1 Halobacteria archaeon | reverse complement strand
TCGATGGATTCACCTGGGAGGAGTGGACGGATACGGCCGGCTACATAGGTAGTCGCCCCGACCGCGGCAATGAGGTCGACTATACGCCTGGCGCCAATGGCGAGATCGACCTGTGGGACACACATATCACCTTCGAAATCGACGGCAATGATGTAAATGTATCGGTAACCAGTTATGCACCGGACAGTACCGGCCTGAACGCGAGCACGGTCAGCGGGACCCTGACGGGCACCGCCTGTTTCACGGAGTTCGCCAACAACACGTCCAGCTGCCGCACCATTGCCGAGGTCAAGCAGAACGTCGCCAACTGGTACCAGTATGCGCGCAAGCGCCAGTTCGTCGCCAAGGCCGGTGTCTCGGCGGTGATCAGCCAGGTCCCGGGTTTCCGCTACGGCCTGGACACCCTCAATTCGACCGCCAATTTCGTCGAGGTCCCGGCAGGTCTGGGCAACTATTCCACGCATAACGACAGCCTGCTGGACGAGCTGTACAGCTTTGCCTGGCCGGCACAGGGCACTTACCTGCGCCAGGGACTCAAGCGTGCGGGTGACTACTTCGACAGCGTGAATGGCAGCAACCTCGGCAAAACCGATCCAATCGAGTACAGCTGTCAGAAAAACTTCACTGTGCTGCTCACCGACGGTTACTGGAACCAGGGCAGTCCGGGTGTCGGCAACGTGGACGGCGATGCTGTCAGCAACACCGTGGCCGATGTCGCGCGTCGCTTCTATGAAAACGACCTCAGCGTCCTTACCGATAATGTACCGGCGGATGCCTTTGATCCGGAGGTCTATCAGCACATGGTGACCTACACGCTCGCCTTTGGTGTGGAGGGCGCACTGGTGGACACCGATCCGCCCGGCACACCGGGCACGGGCTTCGGCACCGGTTCCGGCTGGCCGAACCCGCCGCTGACCGAGAGTGACAACTGGGGCGACCCGACCTGTACCAACGGCTCCTGCAACCAGGACAAGATCGACGACCTGTGGCATGCCGCCTATAACTCGCGCGGCACCTACATCTCCGCCTCGACACCGTCAAGTGTGGTGGCCGGTCTGCGTTCAGCCATCAAGAACGTGCAGAGTCGCATCGGTTCGGCCTCCTCGGTGGCCCTGAACTCCGGCGTGATCAACACCAACACCAGGATCTACCAGGCGCGCTTCGTCGATTCCGACTGGCACGGCGAACTGCTGTCGATCAGTGTCGACCCGAACACCGGTGTACCGGACACGGCCAACGCGGTCAATGTCGTGAATAACATGCAGGCCCACGGTTCGCGCGTCATGTTTACGCACGACGGGTCGGATGGCGTCCTGTTCGAATGGACCGGCACCGGCACTGCGCTGACTGCCTCACAGCAGGCCCTCCTGAATACCGACCCCGGCGGCAATACCGACGCACTGGGCATGGCGCGCCTCGCCTGGCTGCGTGGCGACAGCACCCTGGAGGCACAGAACGGCGGTATCTTCCGCAGCCGCAGCAACGGCGTGCTCGGTGATATCGTCAACTCGGCACCCGTGTTCGTGGGCGCACCGAATGCCCGTTACCCGGACTACTGGCCCGGTAGCGGCGCGCCCGAGAACGCCGCCACTGCCGAGGACTACTCGACCTTCAAGTACAACAATGCCAGCCGCCTGCCGATGGTCTACGTCGGCACCAACGGCGGTACGGTCAACGGTTTTGATGCCGACTTCTCTGCATCGAATATCGAAAAGCTGGCCTACGTACCGACCCCGACATTCAACAATCTCAGCAAGCTGCCGGATCCAGCCTACTCCCACAAGTACTTCGTGGACGGTTCGCCCACGGCCGTGGACGCCTTCTTCTCCGGCGACGCGAGCTGGCATTCCGTGCTGGCCGGCGGTATGAACGCGGGCGGACAGGGCATTTACGCTCTGGACATCACCGACCCCTCGTCATTCGCGGCCACGGCCACCTCGGCACAGAACACCGTCCTGTGGGAGTTCACCGATGCCGACGATCCGGACCTGGGTCATACCTACAGCCAGCCGGCCATCGTGCGCCTTAAAAACGGCGAGTGGGCAGCCGTGTTCGGCAACGGCTACAACAACCGCGACAACGACGGCAACCAGAGTTCGACCGGCCATGGCGTCCTGTTCATCGTCAACATCGAGACCGGTGCCCTGATCAGGAAAATCAGCACCGAGTACGGCTCGACCAGCACCCCGAACGGGCTGGCGACCCCGGCCGTGATCGACTTCGACGGTGACTTCGTTGCCGACTACATCTATGCCGGCGACCTCGAGGGCAATATGTGGAAATTCGACATCACCGATACAAATTCGGCCAACTGGGATGTCGCCTTCCGGGATGCCTCGAATGTGCCCGAGCCGCTGTACGTCGCACAAGACGCCAGCAGCAACCGGCAGCCCATCACGGTGCGGCCCGATATCGGTCGCGGTCAATACGGACTCGACATCATGGTGTATTTCGGCACCGGCCGGTACCTGCAGACCAGCGACCTGTCGAATACAAGCTCGCAGAGCTTCTACGGCATCCTCGATACCGGTTCGAATTTCACCGGACGCGGCAACCTTGGCGCACAAACCGTCGTGTTCCAGGGCGCGGTCAGCGGCACCCCGGTACGCGTCACCAGCGATAACGTGACGGGTACACGTGGCTGGTACATGGACCTGCCGGACGCCGGTGAACGCAGTGTTGCGAATCCGATCCTCAGGGCCGGGCGCATCATCTTCGTGACCACTGTCCCGAGTGCCGATCCCTGCCTGTCCGGCGGTAACAGCTGGCTGATGGAGCTCAATGCACTCAACGGCAAGCGCCTGGATATTCCGCCCTTCGATCTGAACGGTGACGGCCTGTTCACACTGCTCGATTACGTGCAAGTCAACTTCGACGTCAATAACGACGGGATCGTGGACTCCAGTGATGTCTTGCCGCCTTCCGGCAAGGGCTTCAGCACACTGCTGCCGACACCGGGCATCCTGACCTCGGTCGACACGGAGTACAAGTACACGCCGACCTCCAGCGGTTCGCTCGAGATGACTACGGAGAACCCCGGGCAGTTCGCGCTGGGCCGGCAGTCCTGGGGCCAGCTGCGCTAGAATCGGGACATTCTCAAGGAGACATAAGACATGAACATCAAGACAATTGCAGGAACCATCGCCGGATTGTGTCTGCTGGCCGCTACAGCGGCCATGGCACAGGACGGCAAGGGCATGGTCAATGCGCTGGATCCGGACAAGAAGTGGATATCGGTCGATAACGAGGACCTCGTCATCGACGATGCGGTGCGGGTACAAACCTTCACCGGCATGACCCGCACGACGAACAATCTTGCCGAACGTCAGCACGTGGATTACACGCTGAACCAGTTTGGGCGCGTCAGCGAGATCCGCATCTACGACCCGAAGAAACTCATGGAACAGGGTTTCTACAGCAGCGATGAGTGGAATCACTGATCCACCAGGGAACACAACGAGGCCAGCATGAAACAGACCAAGTCACGCGGATTCACGCTCATCGAGGTATTGATCGTCGTTGTCATCATCAGTCTGCTGACAGGGCTGGCACTAAGTTCGTATGGCAATTACATCCGCAAGGCACGTCGCGCCGATGCCAAGGCCGACCTGCTGGAACTCGCGCAGCTGATTGAACGCAACTACACCGAGAGCAACAGCTTTCTCGTCGACGCGGCCGGCAATGCCTATGCACTGGAGTACACCACTTCGCCGCAGAGCGGCCGGGTATTCTACAATTTGCGATTTGCTGCCGGACAGCCGACTGCCACGACCTACACCATCCTGGCTGTACCGGCCGGCGCGCAAACGGATGATGTGCGCTGCATGACTCTCGGGCTCGACCACACGGGCCTCCGGACTGAATCGGGTAGCGGCACGGTCGCTGAATGCTGGTAGGAGCGGACATTGTCCGCGAATACGGTCCGCGTATAACATTTTATTCGCGCATTCCTCGGCAACTGCTCCATGCGTCGCCTAGAGGCGCCTACTTTTGGTGCCCTACCTCCTGCATGGCCCAGGCCAGCTTCTCGACCCGGGCTATGCCCGTAATAACAGTCTCACCTCCTCCCTGCAGTCGTGCGCTCCTACAGGTGATTTAATTCCCTTTGGGAAGACCCATCTAATATCCCGACCCCCGGGATTCTGGTAGGGTGTAGCACGCCGTGCCTGATGAACAAGCATCACAAACCGAATCGAGCAAGACCGCTAACGAGACCTGCTTCCACTGCGGGCTGCCGGTACCGCCCTCGCTGGACCTGACCGTCAGGATAGAAGGCCGTGACGAGCCCATGTGCTGTCACGGCTGTCAGGCCGTGGCCCGCGCCATCGTCGAATCCGGCAACGCCGGTTTCTACCGGCACCGCACGGAAGTCTCACCGACCGGCCGGGAAATGGTCCCGGAATTCATTCGCCAGACACAGGTCTACGACCACCCGGCGGTGCAAAAATCCTTTGTGCGCCGGGAGGACGATAACGTGCGCGAGGCCGCACTGATGCTGGAGGGCATCGTGTGTGCGGCCTGCATATGGCTGAACGAGCGCCATGTCAGCCGTCTACCCGGCGTGCTGGACATGCAGGTCAACTACGCCACGCACCGGGCGCGCATCCGCTGGGACGACAGCCGCATCCGGCTCAGTGAGATCCTGCAGGCTATTCACGACATCGGCTACGTTGCACATCCCTACGACCCGCAGCAACAGCAACAGGGTTTCGAACGCGAGCGCAAGGACCGCCTGCGTCGAATCGGCGTGGCGGGCGTACTCGGCATGCAGGTCATGATGCTGTCGCTGGCACTCTACGCCGGTGACTGGAGCGGGATGGAAACAGGCTTTCGTACGCTGTTTCGCTGGGTCGGCCTGCTGCTGACGACACCGGTACTGCTGTATTCCGGCGCACCGTTCCTGCGCGGTGCCTGGCGTGACCTGCACAACCGCAGCGCCGGCATGGATGTGCCCGTGGCAATCGGTATCCTGGTCGCCTTCAGCGGCAGCGTACATGCCACCGTGACCGGGCATGGCGAGGTGTACTACGACTCGGTCGTGATGTTCGTGTTCTTCCTGCTGGTCAGCCGCTACTTCGAGCTGATGGCGCGCAAACGCGGTGCGGAAAGCGCGGAACAACTGGGCCAGTCGATGCCGGCCGTGGCCAGCCGCCGCAGCGGTGACGGCGAGAAATACGAAACCGTGGCGGCCGCCGAACTGCAGCCGGGTGATATCGTCATGATCAGGCCTGGTGAAAATGTACCGGCCGACGGCACCGTCGAGCGCGGCGTCTCCAGCGTCAGCGAGGCGTTGCTGACCGGCGAAAGCACACCGCTCGGAAGATCGCCCGGCGACCCGCTGGTTGGCGGCAGCATCAATATCGAGAGTCCGCTGTACATGCGTGTGGACCGCACCGGCATGGACACCGTGCTGGCCGAGATCGGGCGCCTGCTGGAACAGGCGCAGGGCGAAAAACCGGCCATCACCCTGCTGGCCGATCGCGTGGCCAGCTGGTTCGTCACTGCCGTCATCGTTATCGCCGCGGTGACCGGCGTGTACTGGTGGCAGCACTCGCCCGGCAGCTGGCTGCCGATACTGGTTTCGGTCCTGGTGGTCACCTGCCCGTGCGCCCTTTCGCTGGCCACACCGACCGCGCTCAGTGCCGCGACCGGCAACCTGCTGGGACGTGGACTGTTGACCACCAGCAGCCGCGGTCTGGAGATGCTGGCGCGCTGCACCCATGTCGTGTTTGACAAGACCGGCACTCTGACCCGCGGCGAACCGGCAGTCACCGCTGTCCGGACCTGCGGTGACCTCGATGAACAGGCGGTGTTGCACATCGCCGCGGCGCTGGAACAGCCCTCGGAGCACCCGGCGGCCAGGGCGATTACGGCAGCAGTCACGCACAATCCCGTGACCGCGACCGACATCATCAGTTTTCCCGGTTCCGGCATCAGCGGCAGCGTAGCGGGCCAGCACTGGTTGCTGGGCAATGCGTCCTTCATCGCCGAACATTGTCCGCAGGTCGACCTGCCCGATGAGTACGGTGAGATTGCCGGCGGCACCCGCATTCTGCTGGCGGACCGGCGGCAGGTGCATGCGCACATCCTGTTGCAGGATGAACTCCGGCCGGGCGCTGCGGACATGATCAGACGCCTGCGCGAAACCGGCAAGACTGTCATACTGATGAGCGGCGACGGCGCGGCTGCCTGCCGGCACATCGCCGGGCTGGTCGGTATCGACAACGTCCACGCGGACATGAAACCGGAAGACAAGCTGGATCGGGTAAAGCAGTTACAGCAGCAGGGCGCGGTGGTCGCCATGATCGGCGACGGTATCAACGACGCACCCGTGCTTGCTGCGGCCGATGTCTCCATCGCCATGCACGGTGCCGCGCATATCAGTCGCGCCAGTGCCGACATGGTGCTACTGTCACAGGAACTCGGCACCCTCGCCACCGGAGCGCACCTGGCACGCAAGACGCTGACCATCATCCGGCAGAACCTCGCCTGGGCCGCCGGTTACAATCTGCTGGCCCTGCCGGCTGCCGCACTCGGTTATATCGCGCCGTGGATGGCGGCCATCGGCATGTCCGCCAGTTCCCTGTTCGTGGTGCTCAACGCCCTGCGCCTGGTGCGGTCGGAGTAAATCAATGGAAGTGCTTTACCTGCTGGTTCCCCTGTCTCTGCTACTGATTGCACTGATAGTCTGGATCTTTCTGTGGGCGATCCGCTCCGGCCAGTTCGATGACCTGGAAGGCCCGGCACACCGGATATTGATGGATGATGACGATACGCCGGCTGAAACGGGCGATAAAAATAAAGAACAGGAAAAATCGTAGGAGCGGACGCTGTCCGCAAATATGCCTGCAATAAACGGTTTATTCGCGCATACCTGCGCTCCTACCGCAATTGATACGCCTGTAGAAGCGGACGCTGTCCGCGAATATCCTCAGCAATTACCGGTTATTCGCGTATGCCTGCGCTCCTACCGCAATTGATACGCCTGTAGGAGCGGACGTTGTCCGCGAATGCACTCCGCATATGTCCTCTATTCGCGGACAGCGTCCGCTGCTACGTTTCCCTGGAAGAGGGAATAACGCAGCTATATAACGAGCTACACCTCGATCAGTATCTGGACCACCGATTTCATCGCGAAACCGGCGATCCCCAGACCGAGAGACAGAAAGATCACCAGTGACCCGAAACGCCCCGCCCCGGACTCCACTGACAGGCGGTACATGACAAACAGCATGTACAGTACAAGGCCACCGATGCCGAGGAACAGTGAAATTTCCTCGAACAGCTCAATCCCCGACAGTTCAGTCACGCGCGTCTGCCAGGTGGTAGATACGCCTGAAGCCCTTGCCGGCCAGCAACCTGGCGGCACGCGCACAGGCTGCATCCCGCGTTCCACACAGGATCACGACTGCGGATTTATCCAGGTAACGGTAATCCCGGGACAGCGCATCCAGCGGCAGGTTGCGTGCACCGGGCAAGGCGTCGCGCCTGAAATCGTCGGGCGAGCGGACATCGACCAGTTGACCGCCGCCAGCGAGCAGGTTATCGGCATGACGGGCCGTCAGACCTTCCCGGCCCGCCAGTTGCAGAGTGCGTATTGCGAGATTCATTCCTGCTTCCCGCGCGTGGTCATCGTGACGCTGTCATCCTTACCCGCCGATGTCAGCCCGCAATACTTGACCATGCAGAAACGCACGAATGCTGAAATGGCCACTACGAACAAAACCAGTGCAGCAATCGTCAAGCTATCGATGTACATGAGACACCTCCAGTCAGTCAGATACTACAG
>JABDRC010000352.1 GCA_013041945.1 Halobacteria archaeon | reverse complement strand
ACCCGCGCGCGGATTATCTTCTGCGTGTCACCGGTGACAGCATGCGCGACATCGGTATACATGACGGTGATCTGCTGGCCGTGCACCGTACCCGCCGGGCGGAAAACGGCCAGATCGTCGTCGCGCGACTGGACGACGAGGTTACCGTCAAGCGTTTTCGGCAACGCGGGTCCATCGTGCGCCTGCTGCCCGAGAATCCTGATTATGAACCCATCCGTGTCGACCTGCGCGAGCAGGACCTGGCCATCGAGGGCCTGGGAGTCGGCATCCTGCGCAAGGAGATCGAGTAATGAATACAGCCAGGCAATTGCATCACCTCAATGCCGCAGATCATCAGTCGGCCTGTGGATCATCACTGGTTACAACGAGCGGCTGTCAGGAGCTGGATGACATGTTGCCCGGTGGTGGCTGGCCGAAGGGCGGCGTGGTCGAACTGATCGTGCCGGACGATCACGCCGAAGCCATCGACCTGGTCATGCCGGTCCTGCGGCGGCTGAGCCTGCAGGGTCGCTGGATCACCCTGGTCACGCCGCCGCTGCCATCGCGGGCGGCCGTATTCACCGACCGGGATATCAACGCCAGCCGGGTGCTGCAGGTCAATCCGCACCCGGGGCGCAGCGGCCTGTGGACAGTGGAGTCCATGTTGCGCAGCGGCGATTGTGCGGCCTTGCTGGCCTGGCCGGGATGCGACACCGAGTTGATGGACAAGCGCCTGCAGAAGGCGGCTGAGCACGGCAAATCACTGTGTCTCCTGTTCCGTTATGCAAGTCTCGCCACCCATCCGTCCGGCGTGGATGTCCGTCTCAGGGTGGAAGTCAGCGAAGGTGGCCGTGCCGTGTATCGCGTCAACGGCCGCGGCGAGGCCCTGTCGGGTATTGCACTGTAGGAGCGGACGTTGTCCGCGAACAGATCAACCGGGGAATTCGCGCATGCCTGCGCTCCTACACCAATAAAAGCACCTGTAGGAGCGGACGTTGTCCGCGAACAGATCACTGCGTCGATTCAGGATTCCACTGCTGTTTGCGGCTGAATAATTTCTCGAAATAGTGCTCGGTCGTCACGATCAGCTTGCGCTGCTCCTCGTTGAGTGCCGACTCCAGGGTGCCGATACGGGTCATCATTGCAAGCAGTGAACCCGCCTGGGACTGGCTGAAGCGCGTTCTGCTTCTTTCAAGAATCCGGTCGAGCCGGTCGAGCAGGTAGACCTCATCGCGAATCAGGTGTGCACTGGCCAGCAACAGGTCGGAGGCGGTGTCCTGATCAAGTTTGAATTCCTGCTCGAACAACCCGAGCACGGCCTGTTTCTGGCCGGTACTGATCTCGCCCTCGCACTTGGCGGTACCCAGGATGAGTACTGCGGCCACGTCCATCGGGTCCTCGAGGTTATACAGCGGGTGGGTACCGTATTTCTTGCGCCATTGTGAACGCCGGTACCACAGGAACGGATTCAGTGAAGCTGCACTGAAGCCCGAGCGCTGCAGTGCCACCAGCGCCCAGATGACACCGGCCACGGCAGACAGAACACCCAGAACGATATGCATGAGGACTCTCCATTAAGCTGTTCCACACTGTAACGGCATGTCAGGGCAGGCATTTAACCGTCTGTGCTGTCCTGGCAGCACCTGGTAAATACCAGTCGGTGAGGCAGTAAACTGATGCTGCGCCCACAGCCGAAGCACTATTTTGGCTTCAGTGGGAACGCTGCAAAGTGCACGCCGGGCCACCCATGCCGCATGAACTCGCGGATATTGGCATGACCGCTGCCGGCAGGATCACCGAGGACATCATCGCGATAGTAGTGCCCGAAACAGGCAAGGGTTCCGGCCTCTGACAGCCCGTTGAGTTGTGCGAACGCCAGGATCTTGCAGGAGCCGGTATTTTCTCCGGCGTCGTTGTGCTGCGTGCCGTTGCGGAATGCCGTCGGGGTGAAGTCGTACAGTGAGTCGATGAGGCTGATGGTCTGGTCGAAGGCGATACTTTCCGGCCTGGACTCGAGCTGACGGATAAAGGCGTCGAGCGTCATGCTGGCAGGCAATCGTTCAGTTGACCCGTCCGCGCAGCCTGGCTGCCAGCCAGGGCGACAACGCGGCTGCAAGTATCGCCAGGAAAAACAGGTTGCCCGAGGATACGTCGAATACTCCGCTGATTTCACGCCAGGACATGCCTGCTACGAAGTAGCCGAACAGGTATTCAAATGCCAGTGTCAGCATGACCCACAGCATGCCGATGGCCAGCCAGACCGGCATGCCGGCACGACCTATCAGTGGAATACACAGCCAGCTCATGCCGAATATTATCAGTGATAACAGGAGGCCGCTGGCCGGTAGCGCCAGTGTGGTGCCGAGCAGGGGGTCCAGTGCCGTTTCGCGAACCACGCCATTCGCAATGGCTGCCAGCATGATCAAAACCCAGATGCCCGCTCCCTTGATGAGTGCAACCGTCATTGACTTGCAGAATTGTGCGTATTAGCCGGCCTCACCACGCCGGACTGCATCCGTGTACTCCCGGTACAGCACAATCATCCTGTGCCACAGTGGCCCCGGTTTGCCCTCGCCAACCGATGTACTGTTGAGCTGGATGACCGGCGATATTTCGCGTGTGGAGCTGGTAAGCCAGATTTCATCGCTGCGGTAGAGGTCAGTGGCCGGGATATCGGCCTCGCGGAAGGGTATGCCGTGGTTGGCGGCCAGTTCCAGCACCAGGTCGCGGGTGATGCCAGGCAGCAGGGCGTTGCTGTTCGGTGGCGTGATCAACAGGCCGTTCCTGACGGTAAACAGGTTGCTGGCCGCACCCTCGATCGCCAGGTCATTGTTGATGAGAATGGCCTCGGCGGTATCTGCCTCGATGGCCTGCTGGCGCAGCAATACGTTGGGCAGCAGCGTGATGGCCTTGATGTTGCACAGCGACCAGCGGATGTCGTCGAGTGTAATCGCCTTGATGCCCTGCTCAGCGGCAGTGTCGCGGTTGACGCTCACCTCGTTGCTCATGCCAAACACGGTTGGCCGGACGACCTCCGGGAAGGCATGATCGCGTTTTGCCGCGACGCCGCGCGTGACCTGCAGATACACGGCCTGGTCGGGCCCGTCGTTACGCGCAACCAGTTCGGCGAGCATCGTTTCCCATTCGGCGTCGCTCATGGGATTCGGCATGCGCAGCCCCGCCAGGCTGTTTTTCAGGCGCTTGAGATGATGGGCCAGGCGAAACAGGCGTCCGCCATAGACGGGAATGACCTCGTAGACGCCATCACCGAACAGGAAGCCGCGGTCGAGTACCGGGACCGTCGCCTCTGCAAGCGGCAGGAAGGTGCCATTGAGGTAGGCTGTGGCCACCGGGAAGCCGTCTATTCGAAGTACAGCAGGGCTTCGTCGGTGATGCGTTGCCAGAAAGATCCCTCGGCAACATCCTGCAGGCTGACCAGCGGCTGCTCGGCCACGATGTCTTCGCCGAGACGCACCTGCACGCTGCCGAGCGGTGTGCCGGCGCTGACCGGTGCCATGATGCGGTTGTCGATTTTCATCGATGCATCCAGCGCTTCATACTGGCCGCGCGGGATGGTGACGTACAGGATACGGTCGAGTCCCAGCGGGACAGCGTCGCTGCTGCCTTTCCAGATGCGTGAACTGGCCAGTGAGGTGCCTGCATCGTACAGCTTGTGCGTCTCGAAGAAACGGAATCCATAGTTCAGCAGCGCCTGGCTGGCGTCGGCGCGAGCATTCTCGCTGCCGGTGCCCAGCACCACGGTAATCAGCCGCATTTTGTCTTTTTTTGCCGACGTGACCAGGCAATAGCCGGCAGAGTCGGTGTGACCGGTCTTGATGCCGTCCACGCTGTCGTCGCGCCACAGCAGTTTGTTGCGGTTGTATTGCGTGATGTCATTGAAGGTATATTCCTTCTGCGAGTACCACTTGTAGTATTCAGGGTGGCGCTCGATGACGATGCTTGCCAGGTGGGCGATGTCCCAGGCCGTCATGTGGTGATTCTCGTCGGGCAGGCCGGTGGAGTTCGCGAAGTGGCTGCCCTTGAGGCCGATCTCCTCCGCGGTCTTGTTCATCAGCGCGGCAAAGGTGTCCTCGCTGCCGGCAATATATTCGGCCAGTGCCACGGTGGCATCATTGCCGGACTGCACGATCATGCCAAGCAGCAGGTCCTGCACCGAAACCTGCTTGCCGACCTCGACGAACATGCGTGAACCGGGCGTGCGCCAGGCCTTCTCGCTGATCGTCACCAGGTCGGTGAGCGCGATGTTGCCGGAGGCGAGTTCATTGAACACCACGTAGGCGGTCATCAGTTTGGTGATACTGGCCGGCTCCACCGACTGATCCGACTTCTCCTCGGCGATCACGCGCTGGCTGTCGAAGTCCATGATGACAAACGACTTTGCGCCGGTCGACGGGGCTTTCGGGATGGGCAGGGGGGCGGCCTGGGCGGCGCTGTAAAATGCTGTGAAGAATACGGTTAAAACCAGACAAAACAAACGCTTGTGCATAATTTTCCTGTCATACAAAGGGGCCTGAATGGCATGCATTGTCCGCATGTGCGGGCTGCAATGCAACGGTCGGCCGGTTTACTAGTCGATTCGTGTACGGGCGGCGCTGACGCCAAGCGGTTTGAGTGCCTGTGCGACGCGATCGGCCTCACCGATGTCGTTCAGCGGGCCGATCTGCACCCTGAAGAAGGTGCCCTTGTCGGTGGTGGTCTCCACGATCCTCACCGCGCCGATGGCCTGTCCCTCGATGTTGCGCCGCAGGCGCTCCGCATTGTCGCGGTTCGAGAAGGCGCCGACCTGCAGGAATACCGGGGCCTCACCGGCAGACGCCGGCGGGACAAAGGCCTGCAGCGGGGCCGGATCGGGTTGAACGGCGGGCCCGCCCGGGTTGATGGCGCGCACCTCCACCCGGGCGGTCCCCTTGCCGAGCATGCCGATTTTCACGGCCGCTGCATAGGACAGGTCAATGATGCGACCGTCGTGGAACGGTCCGCGGTCATTCACCCGGACAATCACCGTGCGGCCGTTGACAAGGTTGGTGACTTCGACATAACTGGGCAACGGCAGCGTCTTGTGCGCTGCGGTCATCGCGTACATGTCGTAAGGTTCGCCGCTGGATGTGCGCCGTCCGTGGAACTTGGTGCCATACCAGGAGGCATGTCCCGTTTCCCGGTAGTCCGCGCTGGAATTCAGCGTGTAATAGCGCTTGCCGTAGACGACGTAGGATTGCGGATTGCCATAGCGGCTGCGCGGTTCCACGCGGGGTACCGCGTTCTGGACAGCGGATACATCGCGCGGGTTGGCCGGTGCGGCATCGCGCGGCTCGAATACCTGTTTTGCAGAACAGGCTGCCAGGCCGGCCGCCAGCACTATATAGCCGGTTCGTCGTATCAGCTTCATGCTCACGTTGATAGCAGGGTGATTCATAAAAACTCCAGGCTCACTCTAACCCAGCAGGCGGGTTGCGTTCAACGCACCGTTCCTGGCGCACGCAGTGCATCCTACTCATCCTGCTGCGACTCGTAGGCGGAACGTATTTCCTCGCTCAGCTGGTAGACCGCCATGGCGTAGAGCGGGCTGTGGTTGTAACGGGTTATGGTGTAAAAATTGCCAAATCCCAGCCAGTACTCGGGGCCATGTTCCTGGTCGAACATGATCAGCGCAGCCACCAGTTCATCCGGGTAGTCGCCAACCGGCGTAATCCCGTCATGGCGCAATGCATCCAGCACGGTGTTCGGTTTGTACCCGTGCTTGAGTACCCTGTGGAAATCATTCCCGCTTACCTCTGCCAGCGTCGCGACCGGTTGACCCTGCTGCCAGCCATGTGCACGGAAATAGTTGGCCACGCTGCCAATGATGTCCTGCGGGCTGTTCCACAGATCGCGTCTGCCATCGGCGCTGAAGTCCACGGCATAATGCCGGTAGCTGCTGGGTATGAACTGGCCATAGCCCATGGCGCCGGCATAGGAGCCGGTGGTTGTCAGCAGGTCGATATTCTCTTCACGCGCCAGCAGCAGGTAATGTTCGAGCTCGCCGGTAAAGAACTTGCTGCGCGGCGGGTAATCAAAGGCCAGCGTGGACAGGGCATCCAGTACCCGGTGCCGTCCGGTATTGCCGCCGTAGCGGGTCTCGACGCCGATGATGGCCACGATCACCTGCGGGTCGACGCCGTATTCCTCCCGGGCACGCTCGAGTATGTCGGCGTGCTGTTTCCAGAAAGAGACGCCGCCGTCGATCCGATTGCGGGTGAGAAAGATTTTGCGGTATTCGAACCAGCGCAGCTTTTTCTCCGCCGGTTTGCGCATCAGCTCCAGGATGTCTTCACGGCGTTCTGCCTGGCTGAACAGGTTCTCCAGATCGGCACGTTTGAAACCGTGCTGTTCCACCATGCCGTCGATGAACGAGCGGGCCTTGTCGTTGTCACCGTAGTTCGGCCGTTCCGACTTGGCCTGAACCGGGGCGCAGCCCGTGAGTGTGGTTGCGAAAATGGCGATAATCAAAGCCGTGAACTGCATCGATACTGTTCCTCAAGGAGTGCTGAATGTCGGGATTTTAACATTGACAATGGAATTTTACGCGGCCAACAGTTTCCGGTGTGTCTGTATGGACATGAGGATGCCGAAGCCCGCCATCAGTGTCACGATCGACGTGCCGCCGTAGCTGATCATCGGCAGTGGCAGGCCCACCACGGGCAGCAGCCCGGTGACCATGCCGGTATTGATGATGAAATAGACACAGAAGGTCATCGACAGGCTCCCGGCAAGCAGCCGCGTGTAGGTGTCCTGTGCCTGGATCGAGATCACGATGCCGCGCACCACGATGAAGATATAGAACGTAAACAGCACGAGGATGCCAAGCAGGCCGAATTCCTCGCCGAGCACGGCAAAGATGAAGTCCGTGGAGCGTTCCGGCAGGAAGTCCAGCTGCGACTGGGTACCGTTCATCCAGCCCTTGCCGTACAGGCCGCCGGAGCCAATGGCGATTTTCGACTGGATGATATGGTAGCCGGAGCCCAGCGGGTCGCTTTCCGGGTTCAGCAGGGTGATCACGCGCTGTCGCTGGTAGTCGTGCATGAAGTGCCAGATGGCCGGTGCCGCGGCCGTCACCAGCACGGCGAAGAAGCCCAGCAGTCGCCACTGCAGGCCGGCGAGAAATACCACGAAGAAACCGGAGCTTGCGATCAACAGGGCCGTGCCGAGGTCGGGCTGCTTGGCGATCATCAGCATGGGTACGGCAATCAGCACCGCGGCGGTGAGCAACCGCCAGCGATTTGGCGGCAGGCGCGACTCCGCCAGGTACCAGGCAACCATCATGGGTACGGCCAGTTTCATGATTTCGGACGGCTGGAAGCGCACCACGTAGAGGTTGAGCCAGCGCTGCGCACCGCCACTGCTCTCACCGCCTATCAGTACCGCGACCAGGAACATCACGCCCACCATGAACGCCCAGGGCGTCATGCGCAGCAGCAGGCGCGGCGGCACCTGGGCGACGGCGAACAGGCTGGCAAAGGCGATGCCGAGGCGGATCAGCTGGCGCTCGACCAGCTCGATGTCGCCACCCCCTGCGCTGTAGAGCACCACCAGCCCGAGTGCCGACAGGCCGATCAGGCTGAACAGCAACTGTGCATCGAGATGCAGGCGGTGTTGCCACCCGCGCCGGCTGGCATCCTCGTGACGGCTGGCGAAGGCGACGCTCATGCTTCGGGCTCCTCGAAGAAGGCATCGAGGATCTTGCGCGCGATCGGTGCCGCGACTGCGCCGCCGCTGCCGCCGTTCTCCACGATGACCGCGACCGCGATGCGCGGCACATCGACCGGTGCGAACGCTATAAAGAGGGCATGGTCACGCAATTTCTCTTCAATCGCGTCGGCATCGTACTCTTCCTCTTCCTTGAGACCGAACACCTGTGCGGTACCGGTTTTGCCGGCGATACGATAGGGGCTGTCCTTGCCAATGGCGCGGGCAGTGCCGCGTGCACCATGGACCACGTCGATCATGGAGCCGATGACAAGATCCCAGTGTGACTGTTCGGAGATACTGATGGTTTCCCGGGGTCGCGGCAAGTGCGGGATCAGTACCTCGGTGTTGGCCGCCTGCTCGGCATAGACGATGTTCGGGGCAAGCATGCGGCCGCCGTTGGCCAGGGCCGAGGTCGCGACCGCCAGTTGCACCGGCGTGGTCAGAAAAAATCCCTGGCCGATGCCGGTGATGATGGTCTCGCCCGGAAACCATGCCTGGTCATGACGCCGCCGTTTCCACTCGCGCGACGGCAGCAGGCCCGACAGCTCGCCCACGATGTCGAGGCCGGTGGCGCGGCCGAAGCCGAAATTACGCAGATAACTGTTCATGTTGTCGATGCCAAGCGACAGCGCAAGATCGTAAAAAAAGACATCGCAGGACTGCGTGATGGAGTCGTGCAGATTGACCGTGCCGTGACCGGTACGCTTCCAGTCGCGGTACTTGCGGGTGTTGCCTGGCAGGGTGTAGTAGCCAGGACAGTAGTTCTTGGAGTGGCCGCCGGTGATGCCCTGTTCAAGTCCGGCAAGTCCGATGAATGGCTTGATGGTGGAGCCGGGCGGGTACTGGCCGCGCAGTGCGCGGTTGAACAACGGTTCGCGGGTGTTTTGCTGGAGCGCCTCGTAGGCCTTGAATTCAATGCCGTTGACGAACGGGTTCGGGTCGTAGGTCGGCAGGCTGACAAAGGCAATGATGTCGCCGTTGTCCGGGTCAAGCGCGACCGCCGAACCGGCAAAGTCGCCGAAGGCCGCCTCGGTCGCCCGCTGCACGCGCGCATCGAGCGTCAGGAAAAGATTGCGCCCGGACACCGGCGGGCTGCGTTCGAGGACGCGCAGTACCCGGCCCTGCGCGGTCGTCTCGACATGTTGCAGTCCCACCCTGCCGTGCAGCAGTTCCTCGTAGGTCTTTTCGATACCGATCTTGCCGACATGTGTCGTGCCGCGGTAGTTCGACGGGTCCAGCGTTTTCAGCGCCTGTTCGTCGATCCGCCCGACGTAGCCGAGCGCGTGCACGGCCAGTTCGCCGTGTGGATAGTGTCGTGCGAGACCGGCCGTGATATCGACGCCGGGGAAGCGGTGCCGGTTCACGGAAAAGCGCGCCACGTCCGCATCGCTCAGATGGAACAGCAGCGGGATAGCCTCAAACGCGGGCTTGCGCGCCAGCAGCTTGCTGAAGCGCGCACGGTCAGTTTCGCGAATGTCGATAATCTTGGCAAGTGCATCCAGGGTCGCCCCCATGTCGTCGATCTGTTCCGGTGTGATTTCCAGCCGGTACGACGGGAGGTTCTCGGCGAGGATGATGCCGTTGCGGTCGAAGATCAGGCCGCGGTTCGGCGGGATCGGCTGCAGTTTGACGCGGTTGTCTTCCGACAGGGTGGTGTAGTGTTCGTGCGAAACCACCTGCAGGTAAAACAGCCGGCTGAACAGTACCAGTATCAGCATGCCGGCGAAGACAAGCAGCACGATGCTGCGGTTCAGAATCAGCCGGGATTCGAAAAAATAGTCCTTGAGTGTCAGCCGGTCAGCCATGGTCAGGGCAATATTCAGTCCTAGCGCACGCGAAAACGGTGACGCATGTTACGCAGCAGTACAAATACGACCGGCCATAGCAGCAGTCCGAGCAGCGAGGGTGCCCAGAAGTACCAGGGCGCGCCCGGCCGGCCGATGATACGGCTGATCCACAGCGCCAGCAGCTGATGCAGGATCAGCAGTATCATAACGGTAAATGCCTGTTGCAGGATCGGAAACAGCCGGATGCGCTGGTGCAGTCGCTGGGTCAGGTAGGCCACGATGGTGAGCGACAGGGCATGCTGGCCGAGGATGGTACCGGTAACCAGGTCAACCAGCAGCCCGGCAAACCAGCCGGTAATGACGCCGACCCGGTCGGGCAGTGCCAGGCACCAGTAGATCAGGACCAGGCCGACCCAGTCCGGTCGTGCATAGCGTGCCCACTCCGGCAGTGGCACGATGGTCAGCAGCAATGCAACCACGAAGGTCAGCAGGATGATGCCGCCGCCGTGATGACGGGCCAGGGTCATGGTGTCTCCGCCTCCGCTGCTGCACTTGCATCCACCGGTGGTTCTTCCCCGCTGCCACTGGTTTCATCCGGGGTCACTACATCGATTGAAGGTGTGTTTGCCGCGTCGGCCGGCACGGCCGGTTCCAGCGTGGTCGAAACACCGGGCCAGACCAGCAGGACCTCGCGACTGCGATTGAGTTCGGCCATGGGCGTGGCCACCACCTGCGAAAAGGACTGGCCGGGATCGTGCTGTACACCCTGCACCGTGGCGACCGGGTAGCCGGGCGGAAAACGCCCGCCCAGCCCGGACGTGATCAGCAGGTCGCCCGGCCTGATGTCGGCATTGTTCGGAATGTATGGCAGATCCAGCCGGTTTATGGTGCCGCTGCCCAGCGCGATGGTGCGCAGCCCGGTGCGGTTGACCTGTACCGGGATGGCGTGCGAGGTATCGGTAATGAGGACAGCGGTGGAAGTGTAGGGTCCTGCATGCACGATCTGGCCCATCACGCCCTTGGCATCCAGCAGCGGTTGTCCGGGGTAGATATCATGCAGCTCACCCTTGTTGACCACGATCTGGTGTTTGTAGGGATCCAGGTTGACCGACATGAGCTCGGCGATCAGGACCTTTTCGCCGACCTCGAACGATGAGTCGAGCAGTTCACGCAGGCGTATATTTTCCGACTCCAGTGCTGCGAGTTTTTGCATCTGCACCTTCTGCATCAGCTGTTGCGTATGCAGACTGTCATTCTCCTCCTGCAGCCGGCGCCGGGTGGCGAGAGACTCGCCGAACCAGTCCGACACGGTCCCGGGCAATTCGATGATCTGTTGCAGTGGATAGACGATGAGTGACAGGCCGGCGCGCAGGGAGGCCAGGTTGTCATACTTGTGGTCCATCACCATGAGCACGGTCGACAGTGCAACGAACACGAACAGGCGCGTCGTAATGGATGGACCCTGTGTAAATATGAGCTTGATCGGGCACCCCTCTAGTATGCAATGCGCAAAGTTTGCGCATTCACGTGCACCCTCTCGGCAACTGCTCCATGCGTTGCTCTACCTCCTGCATCCCTGCAGTCGTCCCTCCGGGAGAGGGCCGGGGAGAGGGGGTCATGATAAGCATCAGTCGATTTGATCCCCTCATCCCCCGCCTGCGCGGGGGCAGGCTCTGTCCTTCTCGACTCTGGCATCCTGCTTCGTCCTACTGCCTGCGTCCCTGCAGGCGTCCCGGAGGGAGAAGGAATGGCAATGCAATCTTACGCGGAGGATTATACGTTCGCAGAACGTAAAAAGTGAGGTTCAGGATGTACCTGCTCTCATGTCTTATTCAACCGTAAACACGTCGCCACCGCGCTCGTCGAACAGTTCGAGTGCCCGTCCGCCGCCGCGTGCAACGCAGGTCAGCGGATCGTCGGCAACCACAACCGGCAGGCCGGTTTCTTCCATGATCAGCTTGTCGAG
>JABDRC010000239.1 GCA_013041945.1 Halobacteria archaeon | reverse complement strand
CGGCATACTCGACGAGCTCGATGTCCTGCTGTTGCGCAACGTTGACGCGATGCAGGTCGACGGCATTTTCGCCCGCTTCAGTGAACTCGGGGTGGCGGAAACCGCGACAACACCTTACCTGGCCGGCTTGGACGGCGTGATCAGCGGATCTGCAGAGACCGGTACGCTGCGTATCGACAGCCGGGATGTCGATGTCACGGACAGTCGCGTGTTCCGCGACATCCTTGCGGTCAGTGAGCTGCATGGCGAACTGAGCTGGCAGCGTGACGCGGACGCCACACGCATTACTACCGAGCGGCTGGCCATGGTCAATCCCCACATGGCGTTGCTGGGTGATTTCAGGCTGACGCTGCCCGCCAGCGGTGGCGGTACCCACCTGGATCTGAACATCGACGTCGAGTCTGTCGATCTCGGTGCCATCAGTCACTACCTGCCGGCAAAAGTCATGTCTGCGGATGGCGTGGCCTGGCTGGATAACAGCCTGGTTTCAGGCCAGGTGCGGAACGGCACGGTACGCGTCCTCGGTCGGCTCGACCAGCTGCCGTTCGATAACGGCGAAGGACAGCTCGAGGTGCGCCTGCCGGTTTTCAATGCGACGCTGGATTACAACGAGGAGTGGACACCGATCACGGGCCTCGATGCGCAGGTGGATTTTACCGGCCGGTCGATGGATATCGGCAGTCAGCGCGGCAGGATCCGTACCGCCGCATTGCAGCAGGTGCGCGCACGCATTCAAGACCTGGCGCATCCCCGCCTCACCATTGACGGCAGCGTGAGCGGCCAGCTGCCGGTCATGCTGGCCGAGCTGGGCAGCAGCCCGCTGGGCGAGCGCTTCGGCGGTTTCGTCGACCGGGCCATTGCCACCGGTACCTGCGGTCTGCAACTCGATATTGACATCCCGTTGAGTGGCGAGCAGCGCGAGCTGAGTGTCGCCGGCCGCATCAGCCTGCGCGACAATACCCTGAAGATGAGGGACAGCATCATTGCCCTGAGTGACATTCGCGGGGTGCTGGCCTTCGATGACGAAGGCATCGAGGGCGATGGCCTGAAGGCGATCCTGTTCGGACGCCCGGCCGACGCGCTGGTCTGGAGCGAGCAGGGCAAGCCCGATACCCATATTCGACTCAGCGGAAAACTGGGACTCATCGATGCCCTGCTCGAGGCGGACGATCCGCTGCGCAAGGCCGTGACCGGCGAGAGCGACTGGCAGATCCTGCTTTCGGTGCGCGGCGCACCGGCGCGCGGTGAACCGGGCAACGTGGGTGTGCGCGTGACTTCCAGCCTGGCGGGCACGGCCATTGACCTGCCGGCGCCGCTGGGCAAGGACGCACCCAGCACGCGGCCGCTGTCCATCGAGATCGACAATGTGAGTCACCGGGACCAGACCGTCACGCTGGCCTACGGTGAGGAAATAAGCGGGAAGCTGTTACTCGAAAGCCGGCAGGAGACCACCCGGCTGCAGCGTGGCATGCTCAGTCTCGGTGGCGGCGAGGCCCGCCTGCCCGAGACAGCCGACCTGCTGATTGGCGGCCGACTCGATGTCGTGCGCCTGTCCGACTGGCAACCGTGGCTGGGCAGGGGGCAGGACGGTCCGGCCGTCCCCCTGCGCCTAGACCTGGACATCGGTGCGCTGGAAATCATGGGCTACCAGGTGAATGACCTGCAGCTTGTCTCCACGTCCGCCGGGCTCAACTCGACCATCACGGTCAGCGGCGATTCGAACCAGGGCAAGATCGGGCTGATGCGTGCCGGGCAGGGCATCGAGAAGATCGTCATGAACATGCAGCGGCTGGCCTTGAAAAAGAAGTCGACGGATGCAGTGCCGGTGACGGAACCGGGCATAACACCGGCGGATCTGCCCGCGCTGCAGCTCAACGCCCGTGAGCTGGTCTACAACGACGTGAATTTCGGCCAGTTCGACCTGAAGGCCGCTCCCCTGGCGGACAACAAGTACCAGATCGAGCGGCTGGCGCTTTCCTCGGACCTGTTGTCCATGCGCCTGAATGGCAGCTGGCATATGACGGGCAGCAGGCACCAGAGTCGTATTGACCTGGAGGTGACGAAGGGACGCATGGGTGATCTGCTGGATGTGTTCGGCTATGAAAAGAGCATCAAGAACGGTGAGCTTTACGGTACCCTGCAGGTGGCCTGGTCCGCCCCGTTGACGGGCTTCTCGCCGGAGATACTCGACGGCAAGCTGGCGGTGAAAATCAAGGACGGCCAGTTGCTCGACATCGAGCCGGGTGCGGGCCGCGCACTCGGTTTGCTGAGTCTCGGCAAGCTGCCCAGGCGCCTGCGGCTGGACTTCTCCGACCTGTTTGGCGAGGGCTTCAGCTTCGAGCGCATCACCGGCAACTTTGTGCTCGATTACGGCAACGCCTACACCAATGACCTGGTCGTCGACGGGCCCGCGGCGAAGATCGAAATCTCCGGGCGTGTCGGTCTCGTCGACAAGGACTACGACGAACTCGTCACCGTGACACCTTATCTCGATTCGAGCCTGCCACTGGCCGGGGCCCTTGTCGGCGGACCGGCCGTTGGTGCGGCTGCCCTGGTTGCGGAGAAACTCCTGGAAGGCAGGTTCGGTTTGAACGAGATGGCGCGCGAGCAGTACATGGTGGCCGGCTCCTGGGATGCGCCGGAAGTGACCCGGATCGTTAAAGATACCGGCACGGATGTGAGCGATGTCGACATATTCGACGAGTAACGCCGCTGCCGGTGGGGCCGGGCCGACTGTGGTATTCTGTTTTGTCCTGACGCGGGAGATGAAAGAAACACGATGAGTGTGGTTGCATGTATCCAGATGGCCTCGGGGCCGAACATCGGCGCCAACCTGCTGGAGGCGGAGCGCCTCATCCAGGAGGCCGTCAGCCAGAAGGCCCGGCTGGTGGTCCTGCCCGAAAACTTCGCCCTGATGGGTAACACCGAGACCGACAAGGTCGAGGCGCGCGAGACACCCGGCAGTGGCGCCATCCAGACGTTCCTCTCCGAGCAGTCGGCGCGTCACGGCATCTGGCTGGTGGGCGGCACCATCCCGCTGCAGACAGAGGATGAGAACAAGGTGCGGGCCGCCTGCCTGGTGTTTGATGACAAGGGCTGTCAGGCTGCGCGCTATGACAAGATCCACCTGTTCGATGTCGAGCTGGTCGACAGCGACGAACAGTACACCGAGTCGGAGACCATCGAGCCCGGTAACGAGGTGGTGGTGATCGACTCACCCTTTGGCCGCATGGGCGTGGCGGTGTGCTACGACCTGCGCTTCCCGGAACTGTTTCGCCAGCAGCTCGAGGCCGGCATGGAGATCCTGGTGCTGCCGTCCGCCTTCACTGCCATCACCGGTCGCGCGCACTGGGAGGTGCTGGTCCGGGCGCGGGCCATCGAAAACCTCTGTTACGTGATTGCGCCGGACCAGGGCGGTTACCACCTGAGCGGGCGCGAGACCTACGGCCACAGCATGATCGTTGATCCGTGGGGAACGGTCATGAACAGCCTCGCGCGCGGCCCCGGCGTGGTGTGTGCCGATATCGAGCTGGGCCGCCTGCAAAGCGCGCGGCGTAATTTTCCGAGTATCGAGCATCGCCGCCTGCAGTGCCTGAACAATGCCGGACAGTAGCCTCGATATTGCACGCCGGCGGCTGCTGGCACCGGCCGGCATCGACGAGAACGATCTCGACAAGGTGTTCGGCAAGCTGCTCGCGCACGCCGTCGACAGCGGCGACCTGTATTTCCAGTCGACGCGTTACGAGTCCTGGGTACTGGAAGACGGTATCGTCAAGGAAGGCAGTCACAACATCGAACAGGGCGCCGGTGTGCGCGCCGTCACCGGCGACAAGACCGGCTTTGCCTACTCCGATGAAATTATCATGCCGGCCCTGCTGGAGGCCTCAAACGCGGCACGCGCCATCGCGCGACAGGGCAGTGAAGGCCGGTTGCAGGCCTGGCATGCCGGCGGCGGCAACGCGCTGTACCCCGATACCGATCCGCTGGCGCAGATGTCGGCCGACGACAAGGTCAGCCTGCTGAAACAACTCGACGCCGAGGCGCGTGCAGCGGACCCGCGGGTGAAGGAAGTGGTCGTAAGTATCGCCGGTGTGCACGAGATCGTGCTGGTCGCCGTCAGCGACGGCACGCTGGCCGCTGACGTGCGTCCGCTGGTGCGCTGCAACGTGACCGCCATCGTCGAGCAGGACGGCCGCCGCGAACAGGGCACCGCCGGCGGCGGCGGCCGCACCGACTACAGTTTTTTCCGCGAGGACGACCGCGGCCTCGGCTTTGCCCGCGAGGCCGTGCGCCAGGCACTGGTCAACCTCGAGGCCGTCAACACACCGGCCGGCGGCATGCCGGTGGTGCTGGGCCCCGGCTGGCCGGGCATCCTGCTGCACGAGGCCATCGGTCACGGGCTGGAGGGGGACTTCAACCGCAAGGGTACCTCGGCCTTTGCCGGCCTGGTCGGCCAGCAGGTGGCCTCACCGTTGTGCACCGTGGTGGATGACGGCACGCTCAGCGGACGGCGCGGCTCGCTGAATATCGATGACGAGGGCACGGCGACACAAAACACCGTGCTGATCGAAAACGGCATCCTCAAGGGCTACATGCAGGACCGCATGAATGCCGGCCTGATGGGCGTGACGCCCACCGGCAACGGCCGCCGCGAGTCCTATGCCCACCTGCCGATGCCGCGCATGACCAATACCTACATGCACGCCGGCGAGAGTGATCCGCAGGAAATCATCCAGACCGTAAAGAAAGGCCTGTACGCGGTCAATTTCGGCGGCGGCCAGGTCGACATCACCTCCGGCAAGTTCGTGTTCACCGCAAGCGAGGCCTACCTGATCGAAAACGGCAAGGTCACCGCGCCGGTGAAGGGCGCCACGCTCATCGGCAACGGCCCGGACGTGCTCAAGCGCGTGTCCATGGTCGGCAACGACCTGCAACTCGACCCCGGTGTCGGTACCTGCGGCAAGGAAGGGCAGAGTGTGCCGGTCGGCGTGGGGCAGCCGACCATGCTGATCGATGAACTCACCGTCGGCGGTACCAGCGCCGGGTAAATTTCTCTTGTCATGGTGTTGTCATTCCCGACCCCGCCTGCGCGGGGACAGGCTCCGGCGGAAACCAGCACTGAATTTCGCACCATTGTTAATCTTTGCTTCCAGGCTGTTTTCCGCCCCCTCAGTTAGAATTAAAGGGAATAAAAGGGGACAGATTTGTTTGCCCGGAACTTCAAACAAGTCTGTCCTCTCTGATCAGAAAAAGCGATATGCGAAGGTGCGGATGAGAAAGGATGAATTTGAACAGATGAAAAAGATATCGTGTGATTAACGGGGGTAGAATCAATGGGAGTCAGACCCGATTGATTCGTTGATATATGGTCAACTCAAGTGAGCCTGATCCTGTTGAACCTGAAACAGGTAATGAAAACGCTATGAATATCGGTCTTGCACTCGGCAGTGGATCAGCGCGCGGCTGGTCGCATATCGGCGTCATCAATGAGCTCGCCGAGGCGGGTATTCACCCGGATATCATATGCGGCACCTCCATCGGTTCGCTGGTCGGCGCATCCTGCCTGGCCGGCAATCTCGGGGAGCTGGAAGACTGGGTATACACGCTTACCAGGCTGGATGTGGCACGGTTGCTTGATTTCAATATCGCGCTGGAAAGCTTTATTGACATCACTAAACTGCACGGCTTTCTGAACAAATACGTGGCGGACGATGATGCGGATATCGATAATCTCGACAAGCAGTATGCCGCCGTGGCGGCGGACCTGGAAACCGGTCGGGAGATCTGGCTGACGGAGGGTCCGCTGATCGAGGCGGTCTGGTCATCCATTTCATTGCCGGGCCTGTTTCCGCCGACACGAAAAAACGGCAAATGGCTGGTCGATGGCGGGCTGGTCAACCCGGTGCCGGTTTCCGTCTGCCGTGCGCTGGGGGCCGATATAGTCATTGCGGTCAACCTGAATGGCGATATTGTCGGCAGGCATTTCCACAAAAACAGAAATTCCGTCAAGCCGGAGCCGGGCATCGCCCGGAAAATAAGCGGTGCCGTCAAGGAATATGCCACGTCGGTGTTCGGCTCGAATGACAAGCAGGAGCAGCCGCCGAATATCATCGATTCACTAGCCTGCTCGGTGAATATTACCCAGGACAGGATCACGCGCAGCCGTATGGCCGGTGACCCGCCGGATCTGCTGATTTCCCCGCGGCTATCCGGTATCGGTTTGCTGGAGTTCTACCGGGCGGAAGAGGCCATCGAGGAAGGTAAAAATTGTGTCAAAAAGATTATCCCCGACCTCGAGCGCATACTGAATCTGGACCGGCAGCAGGAAGACTAGCGGGCCAGGCAGTTAATTTTTCAGGCCCGGCCGGAACGGGCAAGATCACGGCCGCAATTGTTACCCGTTCAGAAATTTATCGGATCAACCCGGGCGACATGGTTACTCAATACGTCGGTGAAACAGGGAAAAACCTGCAACGGGTGCAGGATGCAGCAGATTCGGGAATCCTGTCATGCTGTTCAATGAGGCGGACCCTTGTAAGGCAAAGCGAAACCCGGGATTAGATCCGGGGTTTTTCGCCATTAACTGAACCCGGGATCAAGCCGCTAATACAGGTCATGGAATTGTTATGGCCCCCCTGGGCAAGACCCGTATTGCTCTTTGTCCTGCTGTCACTGGTATTCGCCTGGGTCGCATACCGGCGGATGCGCCCCTATCGGCTGTTGCGCAGGACCTTGTCGGCAGGCGGCCAGCGCGGCAAGCAGATTCCTGTCGGTTACCTCTCGCAGGAGGATCTGGCCGGCGGACATGTCGGCAGGCAATTCGCGAAGCCCGCCATGCTGGTCACCGGCAACAACGGTGAGCTGGATGTGTATGTCCTGACCCGGGGGAGCGCCTGTCTGCGCTACCGGCTGCCATCGGCGGATACCGGCTTCGACTGGTTTCGTTCCA
>JABDRC010000350.1 GCA_013041945.1 Halobacteria archaeon | reverse complement strand
ACGCTGGTGGTGCAGGTCAACGGCAAGGTGCGCGGCAAGGTCGAGGTGCCGGCCGCAGCGGCGCGCGAGGCGATCGAGTCGGCCGTCATGGCGGAAGACAATGTCCTGCGGCACATGGGCGGCAAGGCCGCGAAGAAAGTAATCGTGGTGCCGGGCAAGCTGGTGAATATCGTAGTTTGATTCTGACTACCAGATATAATTCATAGCCACGGAATCCACGGAACGCACGGAATGAAAAAACAGAATTATAGGATAAATCTTTTACAGCATGAATTTTATGGTTGGTAGAAAATACCAGATACATGAAAAACCCTGAAAGCAATCTGAATTTATTTTTCCGTGTCCTTCCGTGGATTCCGTGGCAAAGATGATCAAATTAAACATCCTGCTGCTGGTGATTGCGATCCTTGCAGGTTGCGGGTACCAGCTGCGCGGCAGCGCCAGCCTGCCCGAGGCAATGTCGGTGACCTATATCAAGGGGCTGCGTCCCTACAGTGATCTGGTGAATGACTTCGCCCACGCGCTGCGCACGCGCAATGCAACGGTGACCACGGACCAGGCCGCCGCCAGCGCTATCCTGAAAATTACCGGCAATACTACAGAAAAGCTGGTGCTGTCCGTGGACACGATCGGTAACGTCCTCGAGTACGAGATCCGGCAGACCATACGTTTTTCCGTCAGCGGCCCCGACCGGCGGGACCTGCTGTCCGAACAGTCGCTTTCGCTGAGCCGTGATTTTTTGTACACCAGTACCGACGTGCTGGCCAAGGCGCGCGAGGAAAAACTCGTGCGTCAGACCCTGCAGGAAAACCTGGTAAATCTTGCGATGTTGCGGATTGCATCGCTGAAACAGGAGTAAATCAACTGCAGGAGCGCCTCGCAGGTGCGACTATTTCCTGGAAAAATATTCGCGGATGCAATCCGCTCCTACACTACATATAAATGCAACTCAAACCCGAACAACTCGATGCCCACCTGAACAGGCAGCTCGCGCCGGTGTATTTCATCAGCGGCGATGATCCGCTGCGTGTGATGGAGGCCGCGGATGCCGTGCGCGGCGCGGCGCGTGCGCAGGGCTACGACGAGCGCGACGTGCTGACCGTACAGCCCGGTTTCGACTGGTACAGCCTGCAGTCGGAGGCCGGCAACCTGTCCCTGTTCTCGCAGCGGCGCATCATCGACCTGCGCCTGCCAACCGGCAAACCCGGCAGGGACGGTGCGCAGGCGCTGCGCGACTATGCGGAGCAGTTGCCGGAAGACACCCTGTTGCTGGTTACGGCCGGCAAGCTGGAACCCGCAGCACGCAAAAGCAAGTGGGTGCAGGCGCTCGACGCTGCCGGCGTGGTGCTGTTCGTGTGGCCGCTCGATGCGCGGCAATTCAATACCTGGGTCGAGGCGCGCATGCGCAAGCGCGGCCTGCTGCCGACGGCCGAGGCGGTCGGCATGCTGGCCGACCGGGTGGAGGGCAACCTGCTTGCCTGCGTGCAGGAGATCGACAAGCTCTACCTGCTGCAGGGGGAGGGCGAGGTCGATGCGGAGATGATCACCCGCCTGGTTGCCGACAGTGCCCGCTTCGATGTGTTCGGCCTGGTGGATGCGGCGCTGGCCGGCAGGGTCGCGCGCAGCGTCCGCATCCTGCAGGGGCTGCAGGGCGAGGGGGTGGCGCCACAGGTCGTCCTGTGGGCGCTGGCACGCGAGATTCGCCAGCTGGCGGCGATGTCGGCACAGGTGGCCGCCGGCCAGGCGGTTGCGGGCGTACTGGGCCGCTACCGGGTATGGCCCGGCCGCAAGACACTGGTCGGCACCGTGCTCAAGCGCCTGCAGCCGGCGCAATGCAACGCCATGCTGCGCCGGTGTGCAGAGATCGACCGTATCAGCAAGGGGCGGGGTGCGGGCAACGCCTGGGACGAACTGTTACAATTAATCTGTGAACTGGCGGGCAAACCGGTGCTGTCGGCGGCCTGAAGCTGGCGGACGGGGCCCGCGTGGATGTATTGCGCAACGATAAATGATATTGCATTGCTATGAGCGTGAAAGCGGAATCAATTGACTTCAATGTCCCCGAGTACATGCAGGGGGTCGGGCGTCGTGCGCGGGCGGCCGCACGCGCCATTGGCCGTGCCGACTCCGGCATGAAAGACGCTGCACTCAGGGCCATTGCGACAGCGATCGAGGAGGCGGCCGCCACGCTGCAGGCCGAGAATGAAAAGGACCTTGCCGCCGGCCGGGAGCACGGTCTCGATGCCGCCCTGCTTGACCGTCTCGAACTCAACGACGCGCGCATTGCCGCCATGGCCGAGGGCCTGCGCGAGATCGCCCTGTTGCCGGACCCCGTCGGCAGTATCTCGAA
>JABDRC010000346.1 GCA_013041945.1 Halobacteria archaeon | reverse complement strand
GCGGACGGCTGCCCCGGCATCTGCGGCGTCGACGATGATGCCGATGGCAACCTCGATGAAGGCGGTGCCGGCGATGATGATGAGGACGGCCAGGTGGACGAAGACTGGTACAACGCGGTGGTGTTTTATCTGAATGCGGGCACGCTGATGCAGCGCACGCCAGTCCCGTGGGATGCATCCGGTGGCGGACTGGTCAGCGGTCTGGATTACATCGTCGAGCCGGTTGCTGACAACGTCACCCGCTTTCGGGTCGAGCGCGTTGCGGGTGTCGCGGGAAATAATCAGCTGGTCGATATTACTCTTGATCTGACCAGCCCCGCTAGTGGCGAAAGGGTGAGTTTACAGACCCAGGTGCGGGTCGGGGGTGCGTTGTGATGGTGTCGCTGCGCCTATCTGGCATGTGTTCGGTGCGCACGGCGCACCCTACAAATATGCCATTGGATCTGGTTTGTAGGGTGCGCCGTGCGCACCAAAATGAATGTTCACGGTTGTGCAGGCTGCGCCATGCGTACCATGATCCTACGGGTGCAATCCTGTGACCCGCATCGCACAACAACACGGCTACATCCTGCTGCCGGTGGTGATTCTGATTACCCTGGTCGCGACGACGGCTTTCCTGCTGAATAATGAATCCGCGCTGGAAAGCGGTATCACCGCTTCGAAGCTTGAACTGAAGCAGGCCGAACAGATCGCCCGGGCCGGCATGGAGCATGCCACCTGGGGCGTGCAGAACAGCGGCTGCGCCGGCGACATCGCGATGACGACGGTGCCGTTCGGCCAGGCAGGTACCGGCAGCTACACCGCCACGGTCAACACCCCCGGTGGGGCGACTACAGGTTATCCAAACCTCTCGCCCGACCAGGACTCCTGGTTTCGCAGTGACGACATAACAAACAATAATGGCAGTGCTTCCTCCGCCCTCCATCTGCGCCGGGAGTCCGGCATCCTGGAGTATGCCGTGGTCCGCTTCGATCTCGCATCACTACCGGCCGGAGCACAGATCAACTCGGCGGTGGTACGATTCTATGTGGACGCCGGTAAAGGACACCCGGAAGGACCTGTCACCGTACACCGGGTCACGGCGGACTGGACCGAGACCGGTGCGACCTGGGAGACGATGGCCACCAGCTATGACAGTGCTATCCTTGCTACCATACTGCCCCAGCCACAGGCGGGAGACGTCTGGGTAGAAGTGAATCTAACCGCCCAGGTGCAGGCCTGGGTCAACGGCGGCGAGGCCAACTACGGCATCATGATGATTCCGACCGGTGAAGGCACCCACGCCGAGTACATCAGCCGTGAGGGTGCGGCCAGCCAGCAGCCGCACCTGGATGTGATCGTCGGCAGCGGCACGGCTTCGCCGGTGACCATTACTGCGACCGGCACGTTAATCGGCAATCCGTCACCAGCCAATGATCTCAAACGCAAGCTGAAACGGAATGGATACCCGGCCTATCAACCCGCCAGTTACTCGTTTCTGCAGCTGCAGCCGGGCTCTGGTAAAGACGCCATGTTGAGTGGCTTCTACAATAGCAGGAACTATGGCGACTACAGGCTGAGGGTGACATCATCCTCTGGTTCGCCAAGAAATTCCCTGGTTCAATTCGACCTTGCTGCAATACCTGTCGGCGCCAGGGTTATTTCAGCTCAACTGCAGCTCTATCACACAATCACGGAAACACCAGGTGCCGATGCCGGTGTCAGCGTGCACCGAGTGAGCCGTGACTGGGTCGAGGGCACAAAATCCGGCGCTGGCACAGCAGACGGTGCCAGCTGGGACACCTGGAATGGCACGAATGCCTGGAGTACCGCAGGCGGCGATTACGACCCGGCGGCGGTTGCCAGCAGTGCGATCACGGACGCAACCGGCGACTGGGAATCCTGGGATATCACGTCGCTGGCGCAGGGCTGGCTGGATGGCACCTTTGCCAATAACGGGCTGCTGCTCAAGGGTATTGGCACGGTCGCCGTCTCCTTGGCTTCCAAGGAAGATGCCGACCCGACCCTGCACCCGAAACTGAACATCACCTACGCCTGCGAATGCGGCAGCGCCTGCCTGGCACCGCAGGGCAGCGGTACGGTGCTGATGGTGGTGGTCAATCCGACGACACTGGTCTCCCTCGATGCCTACAAAAAAGCGCTGTTCGAATCCTGGGGCTACACGGTTACCGTCGTCGGTGAAAGCGCGAACCAGGCCACTTATGATGCCGCTATCTCTGCGGCCGATGTCGTCTTTATCTCAGAAACGGTCAACGCGAATCAGGTGGGCACCAAGCTGGCCGATGTGACCATCGCCGTGGTCAGCCAGGACGGCAGCTACAACAACGCACTGGGCCTGGCTTCGGGCAGCGCCTGGCCGGTGGATTCGGCAATCAATGTCACCGACACCAGTCACTACATCACCAGCGTGTTCCCGACCGGCCAGCTGGATATCTATTCCGCGGCGATGGAACAGCTGACCGTTTCCGGCGGCGAGGCCCCGGGGCTGCAGACGCTGGCCGACACCGGCGGTGCCGGCTCACTGGTGGTACTCGATACCGGCGCCATGGGCACTGGCGGCACCCCGCTCGCCGGGCGTCGCGTGATGCTGCCGCTGGGCCGCGATGCCAGCTTCAACTGGGACTACCTCAACGGCAACGGCCGGCTGCTGGTGCAGAGGGCGCTGCAGTGGGGCACCGGTAATATCGGTGCGCCAAAGCCGAAGCTGCTGTTTGTCTCCGCTGGCACTGTCGCCACGACCGAGGAGCAGCTGCGCATCGACCTGATCGATTCCTGGGGCTACACGGTCACCCTTATTGACGATAACGACAGCCAGGCGAACTTCGATGCGGCGGTATCAGTCAACGACGTGATATATGTCTCATCGACGGTGAGTGACGCGGCGCTGGGTAACAAGCTCAAGAATGCACCCATCGGCGTGGTCAACGAGCAAGGTCAGCTCGTCGACGAGTTCGGCTTCGGCCTGCAGAGTGTGAATTACAAGACACGCAATGAAATCGACGTGATCGACAACACTCACTATATCACCGAGCTATTCACCACGGGGATGCTGACCATCGTTTCTGTCGATCAGACTTTGCATATCATGACTGCGAATAAAGGGCCCGGATTCGACGCGCTGGCGCAAGTGTTCAATACCGGCTCCCTCTGGGATGATTCGCTGGGCGTGATCGAAACCGGTGGGGAGCTCTTCGGCGGTGGGACCGCCGCCGGTCGCCGTGTGCTGCTCCCCTGGGGCGATGCTACATTCGATGTCACGGCCCTGAATGTGGATGGCCTGACCCTGATGCAGCGCGCCATCGAGTGGGCGCAGGGTGCCGGCTCGGGTACTGCGCCAACCTACAACGTTCTGCTGGTGGTGGGTGAGGCCGGCGCCCTGTCCAGCGCTGATGCAGCCCGCAAGGCCCTGGTCGAATCCTGGGGCTACACGGTCACTGTGCTCGATGACACTGACTCTCAGGCCAACTTCGATGCAGCTGCCGCCGCGGCCGACGTGGCCTATGTGACGGAATCCGTGGTCCTGGCGGAGCTGGACAAGAAACTGAAAGCGGCAAGCATCGGCGTCGTCAACGAGGATCCCGCGCTACATGATGTTTTCGGCTTCTCCAGCGCCCGTTACCTGAGTACCGCGAATTCGGCAATGGCCACCGATGCCGCGCATTACATCACCCAGCCGTTCGGTGGTACAACGTTGCCCGCGCTGTTCTCATCCATTCAGCCGCTGGGGGCTGCGGTCGGCACGCTGCCGTCGGGCCTGGAGATCATCGGCACCTGGAGCGGCGGATCGATGTCGTCACTGGGCGGATTGCTGGTGCTGGATACCGGCGCGGCGATATCCGGTGGTGGCACGGCCGACGGACGACGCGTGCAGCTGCCGTGGGGCGGGCAGGACGGTGTCTCGGTCGCCGACATCAATGCGCTGACAGTCGACGGCCGGACGATCCTGCAGCGCGCTATCGAATGGGCAGCGGGTGAGGATAGCGGTGGCGGCAGCGGTGGCGGCGATCCGCCGCCTGCAGATTGTGACGGCACCTATCGCGATGAGTTCGGTCTGCAACAGTACAGCCAGAATGACGGCACGCTGACCTGGGCCACTAACTGGGAGGAAACCGGCGAGACAACTGATCCAACCGGCGGTGACATTTTCATTGCTAATGATACGAGCAATTATCAGCTGGTGGTGCGGGACGATGGCCAGACCGTGATGCGTGAAGCCGATCTGAGCGGGGCCGGCAGTGCTACGCTGAGCTTTGAATACCGGCGGCAGAACCTCAGCGGCAGCAACGACTATGTCGCAGTCGAGGTTTCATATAACGGCGGTACAGACTGGGCCGAGTTGGAGCGTTTCACCGGCACCGCGACTGACACTGCCTATACAAGCACCAGCTATGTTCTCGATACGCTCTCTCTGAGTGCCAATACCCGCATTCGCTTCCGTTCGCCGAACAGTGGCATGAAAGACAATAACCAGGTCTGGTTCGACAACATCCAGATCCAGTGCAGCCCGTAATCGTGGCGGTGCGCACGGTGCACCCTACGTTTCGAGTTCTGGATTTGTAGGGTGCGCCGCGCGCACCATTGTTTATCTATGACAGGTGATGTCACACAATCGATCAAACACTCCTGTGCTATTCATCAATTCTGGTTATTTCAATATGGCTGGTGCGCACGGCGCACCGCTGTGGCTGCCTGGGATGCCGCGGTTTCCAGCTTCTCGATGGCCGCTTTTTACTGGCCGTCCACACCCTGTGCTGCGCCGAATATGTTCTATACTCATTACAATAATTCCAATAATTATCAGCTGCTTAATG
>JABDRC010000342.1 GCA_013041945.1 Halobacteria archaeon | reverse complement strand
CGCGCGACGACGATCTGGCCGTTTTCCGCCCGGCGGGTACGGTGCACGGCCAGCAGATCACCGTCATGTATACCGATGTCGCGCATGCTGTCACCGGTGACACGCAGAAGATAATCCGCGCGCGGGTGGAAGGTGTCCGGCTCCAGCTGGCAATAGTCCTCGATATGCTCCTCGGCCAGCACCGGCTCACCGGCCGCCACACGCCCGACCACCGGCAAGCCGTATTCCTCGTCCAGCAGGCGTATACCGCGCGACGCGCCGGGGACCAGTTCGATCATCCCCTTGCGTTCCAGTGCGCGCAGATGATCTTCCGCGGCATTGGGTGAGCGGAACCCGAGGGTCCCGGCGATCTCGGCGCGCGTGGGGGGGCAACCCTCTTCGGCAACGTAGCTGCGAATCAGTTCGAGGATTTCTGCCTGGCGGCTGGTCAGGGTGTCATTTGTCATGGTCAGTCACTGGTTATCCATACAGTATGCTGTGATTATATCCAGTACCCTGCCGGATGCAAGGAATTTATAACTTGTTGTTATCACTGAAATACAGCTTATATGGACGACGGGGTCAGGGCACAATTTTCCCTTGTATCCCTGCACGGTGTTGCAGGCTGAAACGGTTTACACACCGGAATATGGGGAAATTGTGCCCGGAACCCGTTTCCGGAATCACCGGCCCGGGGATACATAAAGCCGTGCGCAACGGGTACTGCAAACCGATTTCGATTATCATGATCTTCTCATTGACCCGCCGACGAATCGCATGCCCGCACCCGAACAACCGACACATCCCCGTCACTCCGTTCCCGTCCGGGTCGGCCACATCACCATCGGCGGCACCGCGCCGGTGGTCATCCAGTCGATGACCAACACGGATACGGCCGATGTCGAGGCGACCGTGGCACAGGTCCGCGAACTGGCCCATGCGGGCTCCGAGCTGGTGCGCATCACGGTGAACTCGGAAGACGCCGCACGCGCGGTACCGGATATCGTCCGGCGACTCGAACAGGCAGGAGAGAATATCCCCCTGGTCGGCGACTTTCATTACAACGGTCACAAGCTGCTGGCGAACCACCCGGACTGTGCCCGGCTGCTGGCCAAGTACCGCATCAATCCAGGCAACGTGGGTCGCGGCAGGAAGAAGGACGAACAGTTTGCCGCGATGATCGGGATCGCCCGCAAAAACGGCAAACCGGTCCGCATCGGCGTCAACTGGGGCAGTCTCGATCAGTCGCTGGTGGCGCGACTGATGGACGAAAACGCACAACGTGACGAGCCGCTGGATGCGGACGAGATCATGCACGAGATCATGGTGACCTCGGCACTCGAAAGCGCGGCGCAGGCCGAGGCGCTGGGACTGCCGCGCAGCCATATTATCCTGTCGGCGAAAATGAGTGGCGTACAGGACCTGGTTACGGTTTATCGCATGCTGTCAGCACGCTGCGATTATGCCCTGCATCTGGGATTGACCGAGGCCGGCATGGGTACCCGTGGCGTGGTCGCCTCTACCGCGGCGCTGGCCGTGCTGTTGCAGGAAGGTATCGGCGACACCATCCGCATTTCACTGACGCCCGAACCCGGTGGCGACCGCACCCGCGAGGTTATCGTCGCACAGGAACTGCTGCAGTCCATGGGATTGCGGCACTTCACGCCGGCCGTCATCGCCTGTCCCGGCTGTGGCCGCACCACCAGCCATTACTTCCAGCAGCTCGCACAGGACATCCAGTCGCACCTGCGCACGCAGATGCCCGAATGGCGCCGGGATTATCCCGGTGTCGAGGAGATGAAGGTCGCCGTCATGGGCTGCGTGGTCAACGGACCCGGCGAGAGCAAGCATGCCGATATCGGCATCAGCCTGCCAGGTACCGGCGAGAAACCGGTAGCGCCGGTCTACGTCGACGGTGAAAAGACCGTCACGCTGAAGGGTGACAGCATCGCCGCAGACTTCCAGCAGATCGTGGATGATTATGTGAAGGCGCGGTTTGGCAACGGCTAGAGGAAACGCCCTGCAGGAACGCCTTTGCCTGTATGGATGCAGCTACCTCGCGCAGCAGAGGGATGGCCGTTCCCGTGCATCCATCTACTCCACGGTACCTGAGCATCCTGTCCATCGCGCGTGAGCGATGCAGGCGCGACTGGATTGATACCTTCATATATCGCGCCCGCAAAGCCTGTCCCCGCGGAGGCGGGGAACGCTCCTGCGAATTCAGATCAGCTGCTCAAACCGTGCCGGAGCAGGCACTGGAAAACCGGGGGGGCATTGACCGGGACTATTCAGCGCAACGACTTGTGTGTCGCGCCCGGGACCGGGGCGGGCTGTGCCAGCAGGTGGGACTGGATGAGACTTTGCTGGCGGATCTGCGCATCATGCCCGGTGGACGCGGAGCCGGTGATGGTCGTTAATACCATGGCAACCATTACCAGCAGGCTGATAACGCCCAGCGAGTTGAATATTCTGAAACGCTTTGCCACTACCCTGATGATCTCCGATCCGACTGTATAAACTACCTCGCGAGAGGTGCCTGCACTTCACCAGACCCCAGGCATATCGGCAGCTGATGACAAATTTTCAGCGGCACTGCAAAGTCCGCGGCCTGCATCACAAATGCGCATAGCCAACGGCCCGTTGCTGCAATCCCGGGCGGCTGCCCGGGATACCCGCCCAAATATCATATAACCTGCTGTTATTAATAATATTTCATCCCTCAAGACCCGTCGCCGGCCGGCCGTTAAGCTGATAGGGGGAAGCGCCCCGCCACGCACCGGAAGACAAGCCATGAGGAAACGCAAGGAAAGACGCAAGCCGGCAGCGACGTCGTCATTTCCGTTCGAGGACATCCACCCGGGTGCAACGGACCGGCGCAAGCTGCCGGACCGCCGTCTTGAAAACCTGGATGCCGAACAGCGCCAGCTGCTGTTGTCGGAAATGCCGGGCCATCCGTCCGACAGGAACACCCGCAAGGACTGAGCCGGCGGCGCCCGCAGGATTAGGCGCCTGATTCCCTTTTCGTGTAAACTCGCTCTGTGGATACACACGTAACGGGCTGTACCCGGTCGAGACATCCACGCTACAATCAGTTGCACGTTTACAGGTTATACCGGAAGTTATACATTCACCTTCTGTACCCGCCGTTCACGGTTCGCGATTGAAAAACATTTTTACGAAAGCAACACGAGGTAAGTTACATGGCCACAGGCACAGTTAAATGGTTCAACGAGTCCAAGGGCTTCGGCTTCATCGCACCGTCAGATGGCGGCGATGATGTCTTCGTCCACTTCTCGGCTATCGCCGGCGACGGCTTCAAAACACTGGCGGAAGGACAAAGCGTGAATTTCGATGTCGAGCAGGGCCCCAAGGGCCTGCAGGCAACCAACGTTACGCCGGCCTGAACAAAAAAGAACCCCGCCACCGGCGGGGTTCTTTTTGACATCACGGTTTGTATTCAACCGTGTGGATTCATTTCCGCCGCGTCACGCGGCATCCGCCGACTCCACGATCCACTCGCAGTTCTTCAGAAACAGAGAGAATTCCTCCTGCGGCAGCGCACGGCTGATCAGGAACCCCTGCGCCTGGTCACAGCCCATCTCGCCCAGCACGGCAAGCACCTCTTCCGTCTCGACGCCCTCGGCAACGGTTACCAGGCCCAGGTTGTGCGCCAGGTCGATGGTCGAGCGGACGATGACAGCATCATCCCGGTCGGTAATCATGTCGTTCACGAATGACCGGTCGATTTTCAGTTGCTGGACCGGCATGCGCTTGAGATAACCAAGCGAGGAATAGCCGGTACCGAAATCATCGATCGACAGTTCTATACCCATGTCGGACAGCTCTCCGAGCACCTCGATACTGTGCATGAAATCGTCCATCATCGCACTTTCCGTGATTTCCAGTGTCAGGCGACGACTCTCCAGTTCATATTCCGCCAGGATGTCCTCGACCTGGTCGGGCAGACTCTCGTCGCGCAGGTTGTGCACGGACAGGTTGACGGCCACACTGATCTCGTAACCGGCCCGCTCGCACTGCTTGCAGTAACACGCCGCCATGTCCAGTACCTGCAGGGTAAATTCCGCGATCAGGCCCGTCTGCTCGAGGATCGGCACGAACTGCGCCGGCGGCACCTCGCCATGCACCGGGTGTGTCCAGCGCGCCAGTGCCTCTGCACCGACCAGCGTTCCGCGACGCAGGTCGATCTTCGGCTGGAAATTCAGGCTGATTTCCCTGCGTTTGATCGCAGTGCGCAGGTCACGGGTCAGTTCCAGGTGGGCCTGGTTATAGGGATTGTTCTGCGAATTATAGACGGACACGGGATCTCGATTGCCCTTCGCTACATACATGGCGACATCGGAACATTTCATCAGGTCCGACGGCTTTTGACCATGGTCGGGGAAAATGGAAATACCCATGCTTGCATCCAGAGCGACTACCTGGCCATCGACCTCCATGGGCTGATGCAGTGCCTCCAGCAGGGTTTCTGCAACTTCCAGCGCCTGGTCGAGTCCGGCATCCGGCAGCACAACGGCAAACTCGTCACCGCCAAGCCGGCCGACCGTGTAACCATTGTCCAGCAACGCAACGAACCGCTGGCCCAGCAATATGAGCAGCTCGTCACCGGCGCCGTGACCGAGCGTGTCGTTCAGCTCCTTGAAGTTGTCGAGATCAATCATGATCAGCGAGAGCTGCCGGCCATGGCGCCCCATATTGAGGATGCCCTGCTCGATGCGATCAACGATCAGGGCGCGATTCGGCAGGCCGGTCAGCGCATCATGCACGGCCAGGAACTGGAGTTCGTTATTTGCCTGAATCAGTTTGCCGTTGAGTTTCTCGAGACGTACCCTGTATGCCTCGGCGGTATTTCTTGCGGTACGCAGCTCCTCGAAAGCCATTGCGTTCTCGATGGCAATGCTGACATGGCCGGCGAACATCAACAGCAGATCGAGATCATCCTGGTCGAATTCGTTGCCATCGAGCCTGTTGGTACAGGTGATACCCCCGAGGAATCGCTGCTTGCCGACCAGCGGCACCAGAATGGTACTGCAGGTCGCTTTCTCCCGCCGTTCACAATCATCATTGTCCAGCAGATCCAGCGAGCCACGCCACCAGGGGCGCTGGTTGCGCAATACCCATCCGGCCAGGCCGACGCTGACGGGTAACTCCGCATCGACTAGTTCCTCTGCATGCTTTCCGGCTGCTGCACGGTAGACATAGTGCGAGTGGTCGGCGGAGAGCAGCGCTATGCTTGCGGTTTCCGCATTGAGCAGTGTGCGGGCCGTTTCCGACACCTGGCTGAACACATTATCGGGATTCTGTTCGCCGCCGATCAGCTGCGTGATCTCTTTCAGCATTGCGAGTTCGCGCTCACGCTGGCGAAGCTGTTCCTCGACTGTTTTCTGCTGCTCTGGCATTGCGCTTTTCCTTGTCTGTTCGAAATCAGGGCTTCCTTGCCTGGATGCAGTCACCGGCAGCTTGCATATGCCGGTAACGAGCCTCCCCAAGAGATCTTCGGCACATAGCGGGGCAACTTTATACAGCCCTTGTAAATCAATGAGTTGAAAAAGGCCGCGGCCGCGAAATTACGTGATTTATCATCGGTTTTACGGCCGGGAGGTGCTGTGGCAGATGCGCCGGGCGAGAAATCCGCCCATGCGGGCGTCAGTCGGCGCTGGAGGCGTTGCGTTGCTGCCAGTCGGCGATAAACACATTGGTCTCGCCCCGCACCTTGCCGAAGCGGTTGGAGGCAAACACGAGTCTGCGGCCATCGTGCGAGAACATCGGAAACCCGTCAAAACCCTCATAACGGGTAATGCGTTCGGTCTGCCGGGTCTCGATATTGATCAGGTACAGGTCGAAGTTACGGCCCTTTGGGTCATCCATATTCGAGGAAAAAATGATGTGCTTGCCATCCGGATGCCAGTAGGGCCCGAAGTTGGCGGCGCCGTTGGCGGTGATTTGTACCGGCTCGCGGTCCTCGAGATTCATGATGAACAGCTCGAGCTTGCCCGGGCGAATCAGGCCTTCACCGAGCAGTGCCTGGTAATCCTCGCGGTCCTTGCCGGTCGGTCGCGATGCCCGCCAGACAAGCCACTGACCATCGAGAGAAAAAAACGCGCCGCCGTCGTAGCCGGTCTCCCTGGTCAACTGTTCCACGCCGCTGCCATCGGGATTCATCAGGTATAGCTCGAGGTCCCCGCTACGCAGCGAGGTGAACACTATTTTGTCACCCCGGGGCGAGTAAACCGCCTCGGCATCGTATCCCCCGGCGTCGGTGAGTCGCACCGGGTCCTCGCCGTCGGGGCCTGCCCGGTAGATATCGTATTCAGGGTAAAGGGGCCAGACATAGCCGCGGGAGTGGTCCGGTTTCGGCGGGCAGCGTGTGTGCTGCCGATGGGTCGAGGCATAGATGATGGAACGATTGTCGGGGGCGATAAAGGCGCAGGTGGTAACGCCCTTGCCGGAAGAAACCTGGCGCATCCCGCTGCCATCGGCACGCATGCGAAAGATCGCATCGCACTCGAGTTCTCCACGCGTGGACTGGAAGATCAGTTCATCTCCGTCACGGGAAAAATAGGCCTCGGCATTCTGGCCGCCAAAGGTCAGCTGCCGGATATTCGCCAGACGCGATTCGTCCGGGATGGCAGGCGGGTCCGGCATGGCGTCGCCGGCAGCAGCCAGTGTTGGTATCACACTCAGTAATATTGCAATCCGGAGGTTTCTCATTACGCAACTACTCTGCCGGCAAGGCATTTATCGTACCATGACATGCGTGCGGACGGTTTGCTCGCGGCCGTCCCTGCGGAAACGTATGCCGATCTCGTCGCCGGGACTGAGTGTCCTGAGGACCTGCGCATAATCGCGCAAATGCATCACCGTGATGTCGTTGACGGCAACGATGATATCGCCCTTGCGCAGCCCCGCCTGTTCTGCCGGCGTACCCGGGCGTACGTCATCGATCAATACGCCGGCGCCGCTCCAGGCATAATCCGGGACGGTACCCAGGCTCGCGTGTCGCTTGCTGTTTGCGGTTGTTGCGCGGGCGGGAATGCGTACGCCTTCCAGTGTGGCGTTCAGCGGCCCGGGACGTTCCGCCAGATAGTCCGCGATCTCCTGCAGGACCCGGGCAGTCTTGACCAGTCCGTTGAGATCAATCTTGTCCGGTGTATCGCCGGGGCGGTGAAAATCCCCGTGTGCGGTACCGAACAGTTGCACGGCGGGTATGCCGGACTCGATAAAACTGGTCTGATCGCTGGAACCGATATCATTCGCGACCGGTTTGACCGCGACACCGGTCACGTAGCCGGCGCCGCGCAGGATATGCACCCACTCGTCCGCGGTACCGGCACCGAACACCGTCAGCGGGTTTTCGCCCAGACGCCCGACGGTATCCAGATTCACCATGGCAATGATCCTGTCTGCCGGGTAGCGGGTCATATGTTGGACATAGTGGCGTGAACCCAGGCGCCCGCTCTCCTCGCCGGTAAATGCCACAAACACAATCGTACGGGGTAGTGGCTTGCCGGCCAGATTGCGCGCCAGTTCCAGCATGACCGCGATACCACTGGCGTTGTCATCCGCGCCGGGGTGTACCTTGCCCCGATGTTGCGCATGGTCTGCATACCCGCCACGGCCGAAATGATCGTAGTGGGCGCCGATCACCAGGCTTTCAGCGGCCCTGTCGGGGTCCGTTCCGGGCAGTACCCCGATCACGTTTTTCAGGGTGGCAATACTGCCCAGGACCGAAACCGTTTCCTGCCAGGTCTGAAAATAGTCATCGGCCGC
>JABDRC010000024.1 GCA_013041945.1 Halobacteria archaeon | reverse complement strand
ACCACGACATGGGGCTGATCGGCATGCTCTTCCAGCCGCTTTTTGTGGGAAATCCCTGCATTCTGATGTCGCCGGTATCTTTCCTGCAACGGCCCATACGATGGTTGCAGGCCATCACGCGCTATCGCGCCACGACCAGTGGTGGGCCCAACTTTGCTTACGACATGTGCGTCGATCGCATACGGGAGAAGGATTGCGAAGGTCTGGATTTAAGTTCCCTCGAAATCGCGTACAGCGGCGCCGAGCCAATTCGCGAAACAACATTGGCGCGTTTTACCGAACGATTTGCGCCCTATGGATTTCGACGGGAGGCCTTTTATCCCTGCTATGGCCTCGCTGAATCCACTCTGTTGGTGACCGGCGGCAAGAAACTGTCTCCACTGCGAATCCGCGAGGTGGACGCGGGTGTACTCGAGACCGACCATCGGGCTGAGGCCGCAACTCGTGACGCCCCTGCGCGCAGCCTCATCGGCTGCGGAACGAGTCCGGAGGGTCAGCGCGTGCGGATTGTCGATCCGGAAACGTGCGTTGCGCTTGACGACTGTCAAGTCGGCGAAATCTGGGTTTCCGGGCCATGCCTGGCAGCAGGCTACTGGAACCAGGAGTCCCTCAACCAGAAAGTTTTCCATGCAAAGCTTGCAGATGATGAGGTGTCACACTACCTGAGAACGGGCGATCTCGGATTCATGGAAGACGGCGAGTTGTACGTGACCGGACGAATCAAGGAACTCATGATAATCCGTGGCAAGAACCACTACCCGCAGGACATCGAGGCTACCGCCGAGAAGAGCCATCCGGCACTGCGCCCGGCGGCTAGCGCGGCCTTCCTGCTGGAGGATGATTTTCCGCAGCTAGTGCTTGTACATGAGGTTGCGCGGCAACACATGGCAGACCCGGATGTCGAGGGCATTGCTGCCTCCATTCGCGAGTCGGTGACCTGCGGGCACGGATTGCGTGTATCCACTGTGATACTGCTCAGACCAGGCATGCTACCCAAGACCTCGAGTGGAAAAATCAGGCGAGGCGAGTGCAAGAAACGCCTGATTACAGGTGCGCTGCCGGTGATTGGAAGAGGCTGATTACGGCTTATATTTCCGGTGATTGATGCCAGACATGCAGGCATGGCAACTCACCCGACAGGTAACGCTGTTTCGTTGCCTGGCGCCGGATTTTGCCGCTGGATGTTCTGGGTATCCCGCCTGCCTTCACGAGAACGATTGCCCACGGGGCAACGCCGATGAGGTTGGCTACGGTTTGTCGAATCGAATCGATGATAAGGTTGCCATCCCAGCTGCCGCCAAATTGAACCTCGTGCGCAAGCACATATTGCTCCGAGCTGTTTATGTCAATGGAAAATGCGGCGCCCTTGCCCTGGCGCAGGGCTGGATCGGCATCGCTAGCAATGCGCTCGATGTCTTCGGGGTACAGGTTGCGTCCACTCACGATGATCAGGTCTTTGATACGCCCGGTTATATAAAGCTCGCCTTCATACAGAAAGCCCTGGTCACCCGTTCGTAAATAGTATTGTTCTGTACCGTCCGCCAGGGTCGCGGAGAATTGCTCGGCTGACTCCCCATTCAACCCCCAATAGCCCTTGGCGACGCTGCGACCGGTAATCCAGATTTCACCGATCTGCAGTTCGTCGCATGTGGCGCCGTGCTCCGTATTCACAATACGCACGTCTTGATCGTGAAGTGCGTGCCCGCCGCTGACCAGGCGCACACAGTCGGGGGCAGCCGTCTCAGTCACTGGCTTCACCTGTCCGCCTTCCAGGGCTCCACGGTCAAGAGCAATGGTGACAGGCTCCTTGCCCCGATGCCCGCCTGTCACGACGAGTGTCGATTCTGCCAGCCCGTAAGATGCGAAGAACGCGCTGCGCTTGAATCCGCACGGTACGAACAGGGATTCAAAGCGATCCAGCGTCTCGGCACGTATAGGCTCTGCCCCGACAATGGCCACCTCCCACCGGCTGAGATCCAGTTCGTCAAGTTCCCCGGGCTGCAGCGTTTGCAGGCATTGATCGTAGGCAAAATTGGGTGCTCCACTCACGGTCGCGCCGTATCGGGAAATTACGTCTAGCCAGTTGCGTGGTTTGCGGACAAATTCAAACGGATCAAAGAGAACGCTCTGAATGCCTGAATAGATAGGCTGCAGCAAGCCGCCGATGAGCCCCCAGTCGTGGAAGAAGGGTAACCAGCTTACGATCCGGCTTTCCTCGGTATGGCCAAAGGCTTCCTGCAGCATTTCCAGGTTATGCAAAATATTGGAGTGACTGACCTTGACTCCTTTTGGTGCGGAAAGAGAACCTGACGTGAATTGAAGAAACGCGACATCACCAGGCGCGATGACCGGGGGCGACCACTGCGCACAGTCATGCGTGGGCAGGGTGTCGATGCACAGGTGGCTAAGTGCGACCAGTTCAGGGATCGCTTTCGCCTGTGCCTTGAGCCGGTCTTCAATCATCGACGTCGTGATGACGCAGGTGGGACTGACGGCGCCGAGCACACG
>JABDRC010000335.1 GCA_013041945.1 Halobacteria archaeon | reverse complement strand
GTCGAGATAACTGCAGTTGCTAGTGTTTTCATTTGTCGATACTCCAAAAAGGATTAGGTGAATTCGGTGCGTACCGGGCCGGATTCGTGGCCTGGAGCGTGTTTAAAAGTGTATTGGATGCGAGATGTGTACAGCAAGTTAAACATTGTTAAACAATACAATTCATATGGTTAGTGCGCTTGCCGGCCAAGCAGGCGCTGCCACCAGCGGCGACGGTTGCCGGGCAGCGGCGCCGGCGCTTCGAGGTCCCGCGGGGCAATCCTGGACAGGATCCAGCCCGGCAGGGGCGGATTGTCACTGAAGCCGCAGGAAACACCGAGGTTGTTGGGATCGAAAAATTTTACGAAGGACGGCTGCTGAACGTTATCCGCGTAGACGATGCCACAGAATTCCTCGTCGTGTTCCTTGCGCAATAACACCATGATTTCCGATAGAAATCGCCGGACCTGTTCGCCGCTGGAGGGTGTGGCGGGCGGCTCCTCACCGACTGCATAGATATACCAGCCGGCATCCGCGTCCGCCTGCAGCGTATCGTGCAGATCATCGAGCTGCTCCCAGCGCAGCACGTTTTCAAAACGCCCCCTGAACGCCGTGTGGAATTCGCTGGCTGTCTGTTCTTGCATGAATGCCTCTGTCTGGTAATTGCGGTCCGGCGCAATCATTATATCCCTGTTGATTCTCATACACATAAACGCGTCACGCGTGAGTGGGGGAAATGGAACCGGATTTCTGGCACGAACGCTGGGCAGCCGAGCAGATCGGTTTTCACCAGAACGAAACGAACGCATACCTCGAGCGCTACTGGCAGTCGCTGGCGCTCACCGGCGGCCGCATTCTCGTCCCGCTGTGCGGGAAGAGCCTGGACATGCTCTGGCTGCAACGGCAGGGCCATGCCGTCGCGGGGATCGAGATCAGCCCGCTGGCTGTCGAGGCATTCTTCAGGGAAAGCGGCCTGCGTCCGGTGCGCACGGAACGCCCGGGGTACAACTGCTGGTCAGCGGATGGCATCGAGGTCTATTGTGGCGACTTCTTTGCACTGGACGCTGCAGATATCGGTCAAATCGACGGCTTTTACGACCGGGCCGCACTGGTGGCCCTGACCGTGCCGCAACGGACAGCATACGTCGAACACCTTGCCAGACTGCTGCCGGCACAGACCCGCGGACTGCTGGTGACGCTGGACTACGACCAGGCGGAAATGGACGGCCCCCCGTTTGCCGTATCGCCTGGCGAAGTCGACCGGTTGTTTGCTGCCGATTTCAGTATCGAGCCGATTCATGAGGCCAGTGTGCTCGATGCCAACCCGGCATTCCGTGAGCGGGGACTGGGCAGACTGATGGAGCATGTATTCAGGCTCGTGCGAACCTGACGGTATTTGCTGCCCGTCAGTTTTTCACCTCGACCGCGTCGGCAATACCGTCGACCGGTTTTTTGTTCCCGATTTCAACCAGGTTCCCCGGTCGTCAGTTCGCCTTATTGACGTCATCAAAGATCGATCGCAGATCACTCGTCCAGCGATCGAAGATGACCGGGTCAATCGCATCGCCGGCAATTTCTGCATAGAGCTCCGGATTCAGCGTGACCAGCACCGTCTGCCCTTCCTCTGCAAAGATGGCGATTTTCGGCGGCAGGTAGGCCGCCAGTTGCGGGGATTTTTCCGTCATCATCCTGATCTCGTCGATCTTGCCGGCAAACACGATACGGTACTTGTCTGTCTTGTAGCCCATTCCGGTCAGGCCGATATCGATGCGCTGCACCCTGGACACGGTATACCCGTGTTCACTGATCGATTGCTGCAGTGCCAGCATGGCTTCCGGGAACGGCAGCGTCGAACGCGTCATGATGATGTCGTCCGCAACCGAAACCGGTGGCAGGAAAAGCAGGATTACCGAAACAAGCAGTCCCAGTCGACGTACGATCATAACGTAGCATCCTCGATTATCGTGACGTAGACGTCGTGCATCTCTTTGCAGTATTGATCCAGCTCTGCATTGTTAAACAGGTGGCTCATGTATTCGGGGTTGATGGCGCTGACGAACACCCCGGCATCCGTTTCCGTGACCGTCACCCGGCATGGCAGAAACATGCCGACACGCGGATCGACCGCCAGCGCATCGAACAGGAACCTGAAGTTGCAGAAATGCAGAATGACCTGCTTCGGGTTCTCGTCCGGCTCTTTTACCAGGCCGTGTTCCAGCAGGTCTGTCCTGATCAGGATAAAATTCTGACTGATAATCGCATCCTTGAGATTTTCGACCGTCTCTTGCAATGAATAGGATGATGCAAGCCTGATGATCTTGTCTTTATTCGCGGCAACCGTTTTGGTCCCGTCATCCCGGTCTTGTGCAAATGAACGCACAAAACTGACCACATCATCGATTTCCTGCTTGCCAAGGCCCTTTTCCAGGAAAGAACCCATCGGGGTGCCGGCACGACCCAGCTGCAATGTCTGCCGGATCAATTCATCGGATGCCGCAGCCAGGAACCCGCTGTTGTTCAGCGCAGGGGCGATGATCGGCAATTCACGCCGTCGCGAAAAGGTCACACCGGTACCGGTACCACCTTCGCCATTTTCCCCGTGGCAGGATGCGCAGTGCTTCGCGTACAACAAGCCACCGTTTTTCGCATCACCCTTGACGGGGACCGGGGAGTACCGCGGGGCCGGCTTGTCTGACCAGCTCCGGATGTAACCGACGATGGCGGCAATCTGGGCATCGCTGAGTTTGGGGAACGACGGCATCACCCGACCGGGCCGGCCCTCGCGTATCGTCACCGCCAGAAAGCGGTCATCGACGCTGTCCAGGAATGAGGGCAATGACAACGGCACACCCACGCCGCCATGCCCCTGGTCGCCATGGCAGGCAGAACAATGGGCCACATACAGCTGCCGGCCATCCGGGGCCGCAATGACCTGTACAGACAGTAACAGGAGAATAGTTAGGTAAATCAGACGCATAAAGACAGTCCCGTGGTGCATGCCTGTCATACTTGCGGCGAGCATGGGCCTCTGATGATGAAACCTGAATGATTTCAGGCTATTAATGAGTGATTAAGAATATACTTATATATTCTCATTGATCTTGATGCAGATCAATAACCCATTCACCTGTGATGGCCAGAATTGACTTTGCCTATTATATTTTTATTGCTAAATAGCAGGAGGTAATAAAATGAAAACTCTGAAAACAACACTGGCAGCCGCTGCCATTGCCGGACTGACGGCACTGCCCATGACATCCGCCCATGCCTGGGGTGGTCCCTGGGGTGGTAATAACTATGGTTCCGACTGGGGCCCGTTTGACGGCGATGGTTGGGGTGACATGAACTTCAACATGAGCGGTGGTGGCCGGGGTTCCGGTTATGGCCGTGGTTATGGTCGTCACTATGGCTATGGCGGCTACGGCCCGTATGGCTATGGCGGTTATCCCGGTTATGGCTATGGCGGCTATCCGGGTTACGGCTATGGCGGCTATCCCGGTTACGGCTATGCACCCTATGGTGCTGCACCAGCCGCACCGGCTGCGCCCGCCAGCGAGTAAGCCCTTTCCGGAAGTACACTCCGGACCAAAACGGACATCACTGCACAGGGATGTGCGCATCTTCAGGCCGGGTGGTATCACCCGGCCTTTTCATGTATAAAACGGTCAACCAGGCGGGGCTTTATTCCGCCTGTCTTTGTTTCTCCAATCCGGCAAACTTGCAGAGGTAGCGATGAAAACGAAGACCCTGGCTGTGTTTCTACTGCTGGCAACTACCTTGACCCAGACCGTCAATGCCGCCACGTACGGCCCGGGTTATTACCGGGGTCCGGCACCGGAGAAGGTCGCCTCGAACCATCCCGGTGCGATCGTCAAGGACGGCATTTCCAAACTGCAGCGTTTTATCAAGAGCGGGCGCGCGCAAAACCGTGAACAGGCGCTGGCCTTCATGGCCACCGAGATCGAACCGTACTTCGACTTCGAATACATGACGCGCTGGGCCGCCGGACCGGCCTGGCGGCGCATGTCACTGCCGCAGCGCGCCAAGGTAACGAACAAACTGAAAAGATCCTTCATGGGCACGCTCGCGGATAAACTGGTGACCTATACCGACCAGCCAATCCGGTATTTCACCCCGCGCGGACAGGAGAGCAACGACGTACGTGTCAGTGCATGGATCATGCAACCGAACGGCATCCCGACACGCATGGAGTTCCGTTTCTACCGGGATGAGGGCGACTGGAAGATCTTCGACGTCAAGGCCGAGGGCAACAGCGCCGTGATCTACTACCGCAACCAGTTCCGGCACATGTTCTACCCGGAACGCAAGGCCCGCTACTAGCCGGACCCGGTCCGCTCCCCGCAGTGCATGCCCGCCGCCGGGGCAGCCGGCCGGGCAGCCCCTGTCCGGGTTATTTTCCCTCGTACAATCATACTATTAAGCCAATCCGGCCGAGGGCTCAATATATAAGGTGCCATTGCCGCTATATGCTAATGTTAGCCGTGATATCAACGCCGTCACCGGCAGGCACGAAAATATCACGGGCCAACTCACGTAACCGCAGCGGCTGCCACCGGGTGCAGTCGAAACCAGCAAGGCAGAGGAACAACCAGCAATGACACCGTACACACAGACCCTGATCGGCCACCTGACCAGCGTCAAGCCAGGCACGTTTACAGCGAAACTGGTCGAACCCGGCGACGGCAAGCGTCCGCGCATATCCAGCCGTGTGGATGTCGACCTGACCGGCCAGCCGGGCACCTATGTCGCGATTACCCAGGGCGAAATCAAGCTGCTCGCAAGCATCTCATCGATCAAGGCGGAACCTTCCAGCGGTGAAGCAGGGGTGATCAAAACGATCCACCTGGTCCCGGTCGGGGAAATCAACGCGGGCGGTGTCTTCCAGAACGGTGTGACCAACTATCCGGTGACCGGTGCAGAGGTGCACACGGTCAGCAAGGAGGATATCGAGTCCATATTCGTTAAATTCCGTGCACAGGGATATACCGTCGGGCATGCCATGGTCGACAAGTCGATCGACGTCTGCATGGATCCGGCCGCGATGTTCGGCCGGCACTTCGCCATTCTCGGCCAGTCAGGCGCCGGTAAATCCTGGGCGGTAACCAACTTTCTGCAGCGTGCCGTCAGCAGGATGCCGAAGGCACATATCGTGCTGCTGGACCTGCATGGCGAGTACAGCTGGGAAGACAATAACGGCAAACGCCACTGCGCCTTCGACGAGAAGACCACCCGCTACATCGATGCACGCGACCTGGAGATGCCTTACTGGCTGATGACCTTCTCGGAGCTGGTGGACATGCTGATCGATCGCGCGGACGTCTCGGCTTCTTCGCAGATCTCGTTTCTGCGCGACACCGTGAAGGAACTGCGCAACAAGGCCAACAAGGACCTCGGCATCGTTGATATCTCCATCGACTCGCCGGTCTATTTTTCGCTGCAGGAACTGTACGATAATTTCGAGGAAGCGAACAAGGCATCGAGCAACTTCGGCAAGGACAAGGGCCCGCTTGCCGGCCTGTTCGACCAGTTCCTGATGCGCCTGCAAAGCCGCATGAACGATACACGCTATGACTTCCTGCTCAACCCGAAACACCGCAACTCGTCCGACACCCTGCCGGGGCTGCTGCGCGACTTCGTCGGCCTGGGCGAACCCAAGGCGCAGATCACCATTATCGATCTCAGCTCGGTACCGTTCGATGTGCGTCCGGTCGTCACCGCACAGGTAGGCCGCCTGGCATTCGAGTTCAACTACTGGAACCCGAAGTTCAAGGAATTCCCGCTGTTGCTGGTCTGCGAGGAAGCGCACGCCTACATACCGCGCGAAGGCGACTCGCAGTTCGAGGGCACGCGCCAGACCATGCAGCGTATCGCCAAGGAGGGCCGCAAGTACGGGGTCGGCCTGGCCGTGGTAACGCAGCGTCCGCACGATCTTTCCGAGACGGTGCTTGCACAGTGCAATACCTTTGTCTGCCTGCGCCTGACCAACCCGGACGACCAGGCCTATGTCCGCGACCTGGTACCGGAAGCGGAGCGTGACTTCATCGATATCCTGTCTTCACTGGGCCAGGGCGAGGCCATGGTCATGGGCCTTGCGGTACCACTGCCCACGCGTGTACAGCTCTTCAAGCCGGATCCGCCCCCGAACAGCAACAGCGTGGACTTCTTCAGGCACTGGTCATCCGGACCGGATGACCTCGACGTCGACGATATCGTCAACCGCTGGCGCCGGCAGGACAGAGTGCACCGTTAGCAGGAAATA
>JABDRC010000334.1 GCA_013041945.1 Halobacteria archaeon | reverse complement strand
CTGGCGATATCCAAGTTCATGGCCAAGCGCTCCATGGGTGTGCAGATCATCGAGCAGCCGTCGAACAATACCGAGCAGTGGCTGGTGGATACGGTTCGGCGACAGGCGCAACAGGCCGGCATCGGCATGCCCGAGGTCGGTATTTTCAATGCACCGGAACCAAATGCGTTTGCCACCGGCATGCGCCGGAACAGTGCCCTGGTGGCCGTCAGCACCGGCCTGCTGCAGAACATGAATACCGACGAGGTCGAGGCAGTGCTCGGTCACGAGATCTCGCATGTCAGCAACGGCGACATGGTGACGCTGGGTCTGATCCAGGGTGTGGTCAATACCTTTGTCATCTTTCTGTCCAGGATCATCGGTCACGTGGTGGATCGCGTGGTCTTCAAGACCGAGCGCGGCTATGGTCCGGCGTACTACGTCACCTCGATCGTGGCACAGGTACTCCTGTCCATCCTCGCCACGATGATCGTCATGTGGTTCTCGCGTCGCCGCGAATTTCGTGCCGATGCGGGTGGCGCCTCACTGGCCGGCCGCGGCAAGATGATCAGTGCACTGCAGGCCCTGCAGCGTGCGCACGAGCCGCGTGACCTGCCCGGTGAGTTTGCGGCCTTCGGCATTGCCGGCGGCCTCGGTGCCGGTATCAAGCGGCTGTACATGACGCATCCGCCGCTGGAAGAGCGGATTGCGGCGCTGCAGTCAGCTGTTCGTTAATTCTGTTGTAGGAGCGCAGGCATGCGCGAATGAACCTATATTCGCGGACAACGTCCGCTCCTACAAATGCCTGTCTTGCAGGGCCGGCTCATCCGGAAACAGCTCGCGCAGGTCGTCATGCGTGAGTGCTGCGCCCTTGTCCCCGTAGCGGGCCCAGATCTGTTCCCAGCGTGTGTCGTCCAGGTAGAAACCGACCGGCAGTATGCACACCGGCTCCTGCCGGTAATCCGTGATAACACGCGGTTCAGTCAGTTTTCCTGTCATCAGCCTGCCGGTATTTCCTTTCAAAACATGCAGCTGCAAATATTGTTGCCACTGCCGCGAGACTGCGTGAGAATGACATTATAACAATGTGTTTGTGCCGGCAGCGCTTCTCGCGCGTGTGCCGGCAGGGCAGATAACAAAATGACCGGATTCCCCCGCCGACATACTATATCGTGCAGACACTGCATTTTGTGCAGCCTCGTCTGCGGCGTGCTGATGATCGCGCAGGCGGGTGCAGACGGCGCCACCGGGCCGGCGAAGATGCTCGCCAACATGACGGACCAGGTGCTGATCGAGATCCGCAACGACCCCGCGATTCTCGATGACGAAGACCGTACCCGCCGTCTCGCCGACCAGCTGATCCTGCCCAATATCGATTTCCGTGTTGCCTCGCAGTGGGTGCTCGGCAAACACTGGCGCACGGCCAGTCCATCACAGCGCGAAGCCTTCGTCGATGAATTCCGCGCCTTGCTGGTGAACACCTACCTGCGCTCACTCAGGAAGTACCAGGACTACACTGTCCGGATACTGGCAGCACGACCGGGGCAGCCGGACGGTCGCGCGGTCGTCGATGCCGAGGTATTGCAACCCGATGGACCGCCGATCAAGGTCATGTTCCGCCTGCATCGGCAGAAGCGGGACTGGCAGGTCTACGATATCGTCATCGAGGGCGTCAGCCTGGTGGCGACGCACCGCTCGGGATTTGCAACTGAGATACGCGACAAGGGACTGGACAGCCTGATTGCGCATCTCGTGGTGCGCAATGCCGGTGAGGCAACGGCTACCGGGGCTGCCGAACAGTAATCATTCGCGGCCAGCCCGGTCCGCACCTGTTTCGATCTGTCCGGCCTGCAGTCAGCGGCCGCGCAACAGGCGCTGTTTCTGCCGGTTCCAGTCGCGGTCCTTCTCGCTGGCGCGCTTGTCCTGCTTGTGCTTGCCGCGCGCCAGTGCAATTTCCAGTTTGGCGCGCCCGCGTTTCCAGTACAGCGCAAGCGGTACCAGCGTATAGCCCTTGCGCTCGACGGCGCCGA
>JABDRC010000333.1 GCA_013041945.1 Halobacteria archaeon | reverse complement strand
GCGGTAATCGGCGAAGTCCGCGGTATTGCCGGCACTCGTCAATGCCTCGGCCGCTGCAACCACGCTCGCCGGGCATTGCAGTAACAGCACGACCGCCAGGTAACCCAGGATTTTTTTCATTCGTCTTGTACTCCGTCAGGCGGGCGTCACTTGTTCAATTTTGTGAACTTGGACCCTTCCAGCGTCAGATTGTACATCAGCCCCTTGTTGTCAAACACGAAGCCGACGACGGGATCCTTGATGTCAATCGTGTTGATGTCCTTGCCCACGCCCCATTCGACCACGGCAACCGAGCCGTCGACACCGGCTTCCCAGCCATCGCTCTTGCGGAAGTCCGCCAGCGCCTTGTCGGCCATGAAGACGATGACGATTGACTTGGCCTGCGCACCCAGCTGAAAGCCAACGGAGGCGGAGGCGGTGTTGTAGTAATCGACCGTCTTGCTATTGATACGCAAAGCGCCCTCGCCGTATTCGCCACCGACCACAAACCCTGCCTTGATCACACTCGGGAAGACCAGCACGCCGCTGGCGCGCTGCAGGAACTTGCTGCCCCCCGTTACCTCGCGCTTGAAACGATTGAGGGTCTCGGTAACACCGATGTCGATCTCGGCCGCCGACTTGGCCACGGCGGTATTCATCAGGGTGCCGCCACTCATGACCAGCAGAGTGAGCACCCATACCGGCAACCGCCGCACTGCAAATGACTGTCTGTTCATTAGTACATACCTCCTCGTGTGATCCTGTCAGTATATCAACAGGCGATCGGAATACCCGATAATCGGCCGGCCCGGGGTGGTCGGCGGTCGATTTGACGGTCTGGACACGGACCGGCCCTTCGGCTCAGTTGCCGGCTCGCACCAGTCCACCCAGGCCGCCCTCCTCCAGTACCTGGTTGTACATCTCGCGAACTGCGCGCGGGTCCTCGAAATCCAGTGCCCGGGCCACCAGTTCGCGCGCCCTGGCGAAGGTAAAACTGCGGATAACCCATTTCACCCGGGCCAGGTTGCTGATGCTCGTGCTGAGGCTGTTGACGCCCAGCCCCATCAGGGCAAGGGCCGCGGCCGGATCGCCGGCCATTTCACCGCACACGCTGACCGGCTTGCCGAGCTTGTGGGCCTCGTCGATGACATGCCGGACGGCGCGCAGCACGGCCGGGTGCAGTGACTGGTAAAGACCCGCGACGCGGGCGTTATTGCGGTCGACCGCCAGCAGGTACTGGGTCAGGTCGTTGGTGCCGATTGAGAAAAAGTCCACCCGCTTCGCCATGGCATCGACCTGGAAAACGGCCGAAGGCACCTCGATCATGATGCCGACCGGTGGCCGCACCACCGACTCACCCTCTTCGAGCAGTTCACCCAGCGCCTGGTCGATCAGTGTCAGGGCAATATCCAGTTCACTGACCGTCGACACCATTGGCAACATGATGGTCAGGTTGTCGAGGCCGACGCTCGCGCGCAGCATGGCGCGTATCTGGGTAAGAAAAATTTCGGGGTGATCCAGCGAGATGCGTATACCGCGCCAGCCGAGGAACGGGTTGTCCTCCTGTACCGGGAAATAGGACAGCATCTTGTCGCCGCCTACATCGAGCGTCCTCAGGGTAACCGGTCGCGGTGCAAATGCCTCCAGTGCGTTGCGGTAGATGCGCAGTTGCTGTTCCTCGCCCGGGAACTTGTCCTGCATCAGGAACGGGACCTCGGTACGGTACAGGCCGACACCGTCACCCTCGCTGTGCACCTCGGCATTGCCGACCGACACCAGGCCGATATTGAGGTACAGGGGCAAGGTCTTGCCATCCGGCGTTTCCGACGGTTGCCCCGCGACCTCGCTGAGTACCTCGCCGAGCTGAGACTCCTCCGCCTGCAGCCGCAGGAATTCAGTCAACACCAGCTCGGAGGGATTGATGAACACGTCGCCGCGGTAGCCGTCCGCGATGATAAGCTGACCTTCAAGACGGCCGACAGGCATGTCATCCACACCCATGACAGCCGGGATACCGAGTGCCTGCGCAAGAATGGCGACATGCGAGGAACTGGTGCCACTGGCCGAGACAATGCCGGCCAGGTTCTCGACCGGGACCTCGGCAAGCTGACCCGGGCTGATGTCCTCTCCCACCAGGACGGTATTGTTGTAATACTCTTCCACGGCGGTCCGGTCGCTCTGGATATGGGTGAGTATCCGGCGACCCAGATCACGGATATCGCTGGCACGCTCGCGCAGGTAGGTATCTTCCATCGCCTCGAACACCTTGACGTGCGCCGAGATCGTTTCGCGCAAGGCCCCCGGCGCCCAGTTGCCCGCCCGGATACGCTCCACTGTTTCACCCACCAGGCTGTCCCCACCCAGCATCAGCAACAGTGCATCGAACAGGGCGAGCTCCTCTGCCGGCAGGACCGCGGACATCCGGTTGGCGTAAGCGCGCAGGTCGTCCTGCACTGCGGCCACGGCTGCCTGAAACTGGCCGACCTCGGCATCCGTGTCCGTCACCGGCCGGTCGGGGATGGCATCCAGATTGGCCGGCGGGTAGACCACCCGCGCCTGCCCGATCGACACCCCGGGGGAACCCCGCAGTCCGGTCAGGGCGGCCGCGGCGCCGCCGATACCCAGCACGGTCGAGATATCGCCGATCGCACTGGCATGCGTGATCGCGCCGGCGAGTTGCGCGGCCAGCGTGACCAGGAACGCCTCATCGTCCTCGTCGAACTTGCGCACCTGGCGCTGGCGCACGACCAGCACACCCAGCACCTTGCCGTGCCGGATTATCGGTACACCGAGAAAGCCATGGTACGGCGTTTCCCCGGTTTCACTGATGAACACATAGCGCCGGTGACGCGGCGCATCCTCGATATTCACCGGTTCCTCGCGCTCGTAGACCATGCCGATCAGGCCCTGGTCGAGCGCAAGCATGACACGACCCACCGCATCCTGGCGCAGTCCCTGGGTGGCCCCGAGGATGAACTGGCCGTGCTCGCTGTCGACGAGGTAGACCGTGGATACATCCGCGCCGACGGCTTCGCAGACGCGGACCACGATAATCTTCAGCGCCTGCTCGAGGTCAGGCGCAGAATTGACTTCCTGGATAATTCTTCTCAGGGTATCGAGCATTTACATATTCCGGAAAATGCGAGTGGTAAAAACATCAGCACACAACCGTTCCGGTCATGCAGGGCGATCTTCGACCAGTCGGGTTACAGATCCACTGCAGGCCTTTCGGGGGCCCCCTCGGGGAACAGCAGGGGCGCGAGTTCATCAAGCGCCCTGCGATAGACAGTCCGCTTGAAGGATACGACTTCCCTGAGCGGGTGCCAGTAATCCACCCAGCGCCAGCTGTCGAATTCCGGGGTATCGGACCTGTCAAGACGTACCGCCGTGTCGGTGCAAAGGATTCGTAACAGGAACCAGACCTGTTTCTGGCCGACACACAGCGGGCGGCTGGTACGGCGGATGTACTGGCGCGGCAGTCGGTAGCGCAGCCAGCCGCGGGTCGCACCGATCATTTCCACATGCTCCGGCTGCAGCCCGACCTCCTCGGCCAGTTCCCGGTACATGGCCTCGGCCGGCGTCTCGTCCGAGCGCATGCCGCCCTGGGGGAATTGCCAGGCATCCTGGCCGATCCGGCGGGCCCACAGCAGCTGACTGTCGTTATTGGACAGTATGATGCCTACATTTGGCCTAAATCCATCCGGGTCAATCACTTATACACGCCTTGCCTGGTTCACTAGCGAAAAACATTCTCCCATAGCTGCCAGTCCGGGGCAAATTCACGCCCTGCTGCCGGCATGACCGGCCACCCCGTTCGTGTATGCTTTGCGCCTTTTCCGGCAAGGAGTTGTCCCGTGGGCATCGCACTGTTCGATCTCGACAACACCCTGATCGCGGGTGACAGTGACTACCTGTGGGGCTGTTTCCTGGTAGAGCAGGGTATCGTCGACGCCGCCGAATACGAACAGGCCAACCAGCGCTTCTACGACCAGTACAAGGTCGGCGAGCTGGACATCCACGAGTTTCTCGCCTTTCAGCTCAGGCCGCTGGCCGTGCACCCGATGACACAACTGCAGCAGTGGCGCGCGCAGTACATCGAGGAAAAGATCCGGCCGATCCTGCTGCCCGGGGCACAGGACCTGATCGAACGCCACCGGCAGCAGGGTGATACGCTGGTCATCATTACCGCGACCAACCGTTTCATTACCGAACCCATCGCCACCCTGTACGGTATCGGGCACCTGCTTGCGACCGAACCCGAACTGCGTGACGGGCGTTATACCGGCGACGTGTCAGGCACGCCCTGCTTTCAGGACGGCAAGGTCACGGCACTCGCAGGCTGGCTCGATGCCCGTGACGAGTCACTGGCCGACAGCTGGTTTTACAGCGACTCCCACAACGATCTGCCGCTGCTCGAACAGGTGCAACGACCGGTGGCCGTCGACCCCGACGAGATCCTCAATGCGCATGCCGTCAACCACGGCTGGCCGGTGATCAGTCTGCGGTGATTAACAATGAAAATATTCAACTGATTGATTCTTTCCTGTCATTGCGAGCGAAGCGCGGCAATCCCTGTCACGAGCGCTCCGCAGGAGACCATGGCGCACTGCGGAGATCCCTTCGTTACACTCGGGACGCCGGTGGCGGATTACTTCGCCTCTTTGTTCCCCGCAATGACGTACCGGCCCGAATTTTTATGGCATTTATCTTTCCGTGTCCTTCCGTGGATTCCGTGGCCATTTAATATGTTTATTATTGCCACGGAA
>JABDRC010000330.1 GCA_013041945.1 Halobacteria archaeon | reverse complement strand
TCGGTCACCGGGCCACGGGTGCCGTTGCCGACCGCACGGTTGTCCACTTCGCGAATCGGTGTCACTTCGGCGGCGGTGCCGGTGAAGAAGGCCTCGTCCGCCAGGTACACCTCGTCGCGCGTAATGCGTTTCTCGCGCAGCTCCATGCCGATATCGGCAGCCAGCCGTGCAATGGTGTCACGCGTGATGCCTTCCAGTGCCGAGGTCAGGTCCGGCGTGTAGATCACGTTGTTACGCACGATAAAGATATTCTCGCCGCTGCCCTCGGCCACGAACCCGTCCACATCCAGCAGCATCGCCTCGTCATAGCCGTTGGTCAGCGCCTCGTTCAGTGCCAGCATGGAATTGATGTAGTGGCCGTTGGCCTTGGCCTTGCACATGGTGATGTTCACGTGATGCCGCGTGTAGGAGGAGGTCTTGATGCGGATCCCCTTCTCCATGTTCTCGGCCCCCAGGTAGGTGCCCCACTCCCAGGCCGCGACGATACCGTGCACCCGGAGATTGTCCGCACGCAGGCCCATCCCCTCGGCGCCGTAGAAAAACATCGGGCGGATATAGGCCGACTCCAGCCCGTTTTCACGCACCACCGTCTTGTGCGCCTCGCTGATCTCGTCAGCCTCCCAGGGAACCGGCATATTCATGATATGGGCGGAGCCGTACAGACGACGCGTGTGTTCCGGCAGGCGGAAGATCGACGTACCCTGTTCGGCCTTGTAGGCGCGCACGCCCTCGAACACGCCCATGCCGTAATGCAGCGTGTGTGTCAGCACATGGACCTTTGCCTCGCGCCAGGGAACCAGCTCCCCGTCCATCCAGATGACACCGTCCTGATCCGCCATTGACATACTCGTATTCTCCACTGCTATATCTAAATCGGTATCTAAATCGGGGACAGGCCACGTTTATCCCGCCTTGATAAATCTCCCTCTCGACAGGGTGAAAAACGGAGAAAATCGTGGCCTGTCCCCGATTTTACCCTACGACTCGCCCATCAACCGCTCCCAGATTGCCATCACCGCCCCGCGTTCATCGGCCAGCACATTATCATCGACCACCGACGACTCATCCTGCAGGACCCGGTGATTGATTCGCTGCCTGATCGCGCAATAGGCGGCAGACAGGACCTCGACCTCGTCGGCCGGCAACAGGCCCTCGGCCGCCAGCACCTCGAGCAGCCGCAGATTGTCTGTATAGCGCAGCAGGCCGGCGTGTTTGTCCGACCAGTGCAGGACTGCGAATTGAACCATAAATTCTATATCGACGATACCGCCGGGACAGTGTTTCAGGTCGATCCGGCCGCGCCCGGACCGGTCCAGCTCGTCGCGCATGCGCCGGCGCATTTCAATCACTTCCTCTTTCAGCTGCGCCGTTTCACGCGGTCGCGCCAGTACGCCCGAGCGAATACGCTCGAACTGGCGCGTGATCGCCTCGTCGCCGACCACGATCCGCGCCCGGATCAGCGCCTGGTTTTCCCAGGTCCAGGCACTGCGGCGCTGGTATTCGGCAAACGCCTCCATACTGCTTACCAGCATGCCGGAGTTGCCATTTGGCCGCAGCCGCATATCGACCTCGTACAGGATACCCGCCGCCGTGAACGTATTCAGAATATGGATGATGCGCTGGCTGAGCCGGGTAAAGAACTCGCCGTTCTCGATCACCTGGGGCCCGGCCGTGTGCTGCTCGTTCCCGGTGCTGTCATGCAGAAAGACGATATCCAGATCCGACCCGTAGCCGAGCTCGAAACCGCCCAGCTTGCCGTAGCCGACGATGGCCATACCGGCCTCGCGCATCTTGCCATGCAGCATGTAACCCGGCCGGCCGTGCCGTGCGACCAGATGGTTCCAGGCCAGCTGCACGGCCGTCTCCAGCACGGTTTCCGCAATCCAGGTCAGGTGATCACCAACCCTGGGCACCGGCAGGCCGGTGACGATGTCCGCCGCGGCCACGTGCAGTGCTGCAGCCTGCTGGAAGCGGCGCAGGCGATCCATTTGCGCCTCGAGATCATCCGCCGGTACGCCGGCCATGCGCACCTGCAGGACACCCTGCAAACCTGCCCGGTCCAGCGGATTGTAGAGGCTGCGCGGGTCCAGCAGTTCGTCCAGCAGGATCGGATGCTGCGAAAGCTGCCCGGCCACCCACACACTCGCGGCGCACAACTCGATCAGTTGCGACAGCGCCATCGGGTTCTCGACCAGCAGCGTCAGGTAGGTGGTCCGTCCCGAGACCGCCTCCAGCAGATCACCCACGCGCCGCAGCACTTCCTGCGGACGGTCGGTACCGGCGACGCCCTGCAGTACCATGGGCATCAATTCGTCCAGCCGCTGTCGGCCGCGCTCGCCAAGGAAGCGCGTGACCGGACCGTTGCGGAACTGCTCCAGCCAGCGCACTGCGCTGTTTGCATCCGCATAACCCGCAGTCTCGAGTACGGCAACCGCGTCGCCCGCCTCGGTCACGCCGCGCCAGACATCGCCCATGTCATGGGCCTGCGGCGCCTGCTCAACCGGCTCCTGCGGACCGGCGAATACCTGCTCGAACTGCTCCTGCACCAGTGTACGGTGCCGGTGCAATTCAGCGGCGAACTGTTCCCAGTCGTCGAATCCCATGGTGAAGGCAAGCCGTGCACGACCGGTATCGTCCTCGGGCAGTTCATGAACCTGCTGGTCATCGAAGGCCTGCAGGCGGTTCTCCGTCTGGCGCAGAAACACGTAGGCGCCGGCCAGCCGGACCGCCACCACCGCCGGCAGGTAACCGAGCACCGCCAGCGCATCCAGTACATTCAGCACTCCGCGCTGCTGCAGGGACGCTTCGCGGCCGCCGCGCACCAGCTGGAAGGCCTGCGCGATAAACTCGATCTCGCGGATGCCGCCGGGGCCCAGCTTGATGTTGTCCTGCATCCCCTTGCGCTCGACCTCGCGCTCGATCTGTTCCTTGAGGTTGCGCAGGGACTCGAATACCCCGAAATCAAGGTAGCGCCGGTAAACAAATGGCCGCAGTAATTCCATCAGGGTATCGGCATCGCGCGCCGGACCGGCAATCGGCCGCGCCTTGATCATGGCGTAGCGCTCCCACTCCCTGCCCTGCAGCTGGTAATACTCGGCCATGGCATCGAAACTCGCGACCAGCGGGCCACTCTCCCCGTAGGGGCGCAGGCGCATATCGACGCGGTAGACAAATCCGTATTCCGTCTTTTGATCGAGAATATTGATCAGCTGCTGGCCCAGCTCCAGGTAGAACTCGTCCAGGCTCCGCTGCCTGCTGGTCCAGCCACTGCCGTTATCGGGATAGGAGAAGATCAGGTCGATGTCGGATGAAAAATTGAGTTCGTGCGCACCAAGCTTGCCCATGCCCAGCACGACCAGGGCCGGCGAGAATTTGCTGCGCCTGCCGAGCGACTTCAGTGCCCGGTTGCCGAGGTTATCCAGCGATGCCTGCACACAGGCATCGGCAAGCGCAGTGAGGTCATGCAATACTTCGTCAAGCGGCGCCCAGCCGGCAAGATCGCGCCAGGCGATACGCACCATCTCGCGCCCGCGGAATTCACGCAGACGACGGCCCAGCGTCTCCGCATCGCGCACACCCTCGAGGAGACGTGCAAGCTTGCGCAGGTATTCGCCCGCGGCATAATCCGCCAGCAGGCAGCCGTCATCCAGAAACCCGGTCACCAGGGACGGGTCGTCGATACAGGCACGCGTAACGAAATCGCTGCCGGCCCAGACGCGCATCATGCTGGTGGTGAGATCACGGTTGCGTGGCACCTCGAGCCCGGCCTCGTTTGAGGCCTCGACATACATTTCCCACGACTCGGCCAGCGGATCACGCAGCATATCGGGCAGTTGGGGCGCATGTTGCCGGTTGATGATCATCGGTATATGCGACTGCCCGGTCATGTTTACCGCCATCCACTCCACGCGTTCAAGTTTGCCAACTCGCCAGCCGAAAACCCTGACTGTTATCGATTATATACAGCCACGGACAGCCAGGGGGAAGAAATGGATTTCAAGGACTATTTGAAGATGATGGTGAAGAGCGACGCTTCCGACCTGTATTTCAGCTGTGGCGCACCGGCCAGTGCAAAGATCAACGGCAACCTCAGCCCTATCGAGGAAAGCCGGCTCACCGCGGAACAGATCAGGGGCATTGCCTACTCGCTCATGAGCGAGGACCAGCGCAGGGAGTTCGAGGACAAGCCGGAAATGAACCTGGCGATCTCCGAGTCGGGCGTCGGTCGTTTCCGGGTCAATATCTTCCGCCAGCGCAACAGCGTTTCGATGGTGATTCGCAATATCAAGACCGACATACCGGACTGGGAACTGCTCGGTCTGCCCTCCATCCTGACGGATGTCATCATGGAGAAGAGAGGCCTGGTCCTGTTCGTCGGTGCAACCGGCTCCGGCAAGTCGACCTCGCTGGCCTCGCTGATCGACTTCCGCAACAGCAACAGTGCCGGCCATATCATCACCATAGAGGACCCGGTCGAGTTCGTGCACAGCCACAAGCAATCCATCGTCAACCAGCGCGAGGTCGGGCTGGACACCGACTGTTACGAGGATGCACTGAAAAACACCCTGCGGCAGGCCCCGGACGTGATCCTGATCGGCGAGATCCGTGCCCGCGACACCATGGAACATGCACTGGCATTTGCCGAGACCGGTCACCTTGCCATCTCGACGCTGCATGCCAATAACGCCAACCAGGCTTTGGACCGGATCATCAACTTCTTCCCGGAAGACCGTCGCAACCAGCTTCTGATGGACCTGTCGCTGAACCTCCGTGCCTTCGTTTCACAGCGTCTTGTCAAGACAACCGACGGCAAGCGCGCCGCGGCCGTGGAAATACTGCTGGGCACGCCGCTGGTGCAGGACATGATCCGGCGCGGCGACGTGCACGAAATCAAGGAGGTCATGGCCAAGTCGGAAAATATCGGCATGCAGACCTTCGACAGCGCACTCTACAGGCTGGTGAAGGAAGGCAAGGTTGCGGTCGGCGAGGCGCTGAAGAATGCCGACTCGCCCAACAACCTGCGCCTCAAACTCAACCTGGACGGCGAAGCACCGGCCGAGGAAAAGCAGCAGCCATCAGCCCTCAGCCTGATCGGTCACGGTGAGGACCTGGATGACCTGAACGAGTTCGACGCCGCACTGCTGAAACTGGTGGAGGCCGGGAGAAAAACGCCCGACCAGGCCCTCGGCGAGGCGGATGAACCGGACAAGCTCGGTCCGATGCTCGAGAAACTGGAGATAAAGGCCGGTTGATATTTCATCAGGGAATCGACACTAATAAAAGAAATGGCCACGGAATCCACGGAACAACACGGAAAATTCTTATAGTCATGCCCAAAATAGCAGCTACAGGAGCACAACGCGTGCGCGATCGATTTAACGCGTCCAGTGAGACATAATAATCTCCTGTCATTCCCGCGCAGGCGGGAATCCAGTCCGTAGTGGTGCGCAAGCGTTTGACACTGGATCCCCGCCTGCGCGGGGATGACAATGAGGTACAACGCACCAGCGAGGCGCTCCTGCAATTCTTTTTATCCGTGGATTTCCGTGTGATTCCGTGGCGAAGAAATATTTTTCCGTGTCCTTCTGTGGATTCCGTGGCAAAAATTAGAAAAAACCATCCTCTGCCCCCATAATGGCGCCCATGTTATATCTCGTCACCGGCGGTGCCGGCTTCATCGGCTCGCACATCACAGAGCGACTGCTGGCCGACGGCCAGCGGGTTCGTATCCTCGACAACTTCTCGACCGGCAAGCGTGAAAATATCCCTGCCGATGACAGGGTCGAGGTCGTCGAAGGTGATGTGGGCGATACCGACACCGTCAGGCAGTGCATGGACGGTGTGGACATCGTCTTTCACGAAGCGG
>JABDRC010000327.1 GCA_013041945.1 Halobacteria archaeon | reverse complement strand
ATCCGAAAGCAAAGCCCCGGTGTTGAATCCCAAAGTCGACGAGGTCAGAAACCTGTTTGTTCAGGACATGCTGTACTCGAACGGCGTACAGAAACTCGCTTTCGCAACCGGTGTCGGCGCCACCCCTGAAGGCGAATTTCGCGAATCGCTCGGTGGCGCCCGTTATCACACGGACGGTCTGCGCGCGGTACTGTTTATTGCGACCCGCCCCCTGTCATTGTCAGACATAGAGCTTCTCGACTGGCACCCTTACCTCGATCAGCGCGCTAGCAGCGCTGCACAGGAACAAGCACGTGAGCCCAATGAATAAGATAAATCCAGCACCTGTATTCACCCGCAGATTACTGCCGGCATTGAGCGTATCGGCCAGCATCCTGCTGAGCGCCTGCAGCACTGCGCCGCTTTCACCTTACTCTGAAGACACACCACCGCTGATTCTGTTGCCGGCCTCGCAGGCGGGTATCGCAGATGAACGCGGCCGTTTTCGGGAGATCTTCTGCGAAGTGCTCGAAGCACGCGGCCAGACACTGCCCGACTACCGCCCGTGTGAACAGGCGCTGACGCGGGTCGGTGCCGAGCCGGAAGGCAGTGGTAGCAGTGTCAATCTGGGACGATCGGAAAGCGGCCTGGTCGCGATGGTGGTACCCGGGGTCGGCTGGGATTGTTTTGACAACTGGCTGAAGAGGGAGCATAGCGCCAAAAAGCACATCCGCCAGTTTGGCTTCGAGATGGTGATTCCGAAGGTGGATGCGATGTCGAGCAGCGCCACCAATGCACGCCAGATACGGGATGCGATCATGGCGATGGATGCTGATGGCGACGCCGCCAGAATCGTACTCATCGGCTATTCCAAGGGCGCACCGGATATCCTCGAAGCTGTAGTGGCCTATCCGGAGATACGCGGGCGTATCGCAGCCGTGATTGCAGCCGCGGGTGCGGTTGGCGGTTCTCCGCTGGCCAATGCGGCGACGCAGTCGCAGCTCGAGCTGCTGAAGCACTGGCCGGACGCAGAATGCGTCAGCGGTGACGGCGGAGCGGTAGAGTCTTTGCGCCCGGCAACACGCAAGGCCTGGCTGGCACAAAATCAATTACCGGATGATTTTCCGTATTACTCGCTGATCACGTATCCCGATCCCGAACGCATTTCTTCGGCGCTGTCGTCCAGCTACAACAAGCTTAGCCGGGTGGATGCACGCAATGACAGCCAGGTGCTGTTCTACGATCAGGTCATCCCGGGCAGCGCATTGATTGCCTATGTCAACGCCGACCACTGGGCACTGGCCGTACCCATCGCTCGCACTCATCCGACGATAGGTTCCATGTTCGTAGACCAGAACGACTTTCCGCGTGAGGCCTTGCTCGAGGCAATCATGCGTTTCGTCGAAGAGGAGTTGGCGGCCGCTGCGCGATGACTATTCAACGACAGACCTGCCAGTCCAGGTCGATTCAATCCGCTGTACGCTTCCTGAGGAACTCCCGCTGAAGTTCACTCAGGTGGCAACGAATTTGCCTGTCCTGCTCGGGGCTGAGGTCAATGAAGCGGGCACCGATCAGTTGTCTGTCACGAAATGAGATGCTCTTCGAATAGCGCAGTTCGACTGTGCAATAGAGCCACTCACCCACGGACAACTCGATCGCGCATTCGTGCCACAGCCCGGACTCGACGTTCGGTCTGCCGTTGGGGAAGTTCATGCCCGCACCGCCATGCGACAGATCATGCAACACACCTTCGAATTCTTCACCCTCGGTGTTATCGATGATGACACGCAGTCTCCTCGACATCGGAATATGAACGCGGTAGTCCAGGCGGCGCTGCCGGTATTCGAGCTGGTCGGGCAGGTGCATATAGTAGGTCACGACTTTTGCCTGATCATCGACACGCGCCAGCGTGGAGTTGAAGCGGATATCGATGCCTTCCAGTTTTCCGATAACCCGGAGCCCGCGTTTTGCGAGCAACAGGTCATGGCCGGCGTTCGGCAGCAGTTCGTCCAGCATAACGTGCTTACGGTTGACATCGACAACGCAACTGGCGAACGGCTCGGCATTGCCGCTTATCTTGACGGTGAGCGGCGTGCGCCGCTTCGCCAGCCGTTCGAGCAGCTGCACCACCCTGGCAGGGTCGGTTATCTGTTCGCTGTCGGGTGCGAAATTGTATGAATTACCTGACACTGTAGAACTCATTCTGATTGAGCATGTTCTTGTAATACAAAGAGTATAGAACTCTGTCGCTAAAAATACCCGGTGCCTGGTTTTTGATTGAATCCAGCAAGTAAAGCGGGTCTGAAACAGCGCTATTCAATCATACAACAGGCGTTGGCTGGCTTTACTGGCGGGAATGCGTGCGCCGCGGCGAGCGTCAGCTCACCCCGGTGCAGTGGAACATGCCAGTCGGTGTAGTCGGTACAGGCTTCCAACACCATCCAGAACTCCATTCGATGCAAGACAGGGTGTCACAAAACGTCCGCCATCACCGGGCTCGATAGGCTGCCCGCAGCCAACGGCCAGCCTTGCCGGCTGCCACGGTTATGGCGGTTACCTGTTATTAGAACCGCACCCGGTTGAAAAATTCCGCAAGCGAAACCCCGCCCACCCCGCGCAGAACCGCCACTCCCGAATGTCGATGCTGGCACTTGAAATACGTTGCGAGTTACGCCACAGTTGCAGTCGAAATCACAATCTTACCGGGGAGACAGTAATGATGAAATCTGAACACGTCGGACTGAGCCAACTGACACGGCAATCACGCCATAGCAACCGCATCCAGCAAGCCGCAATGAGCGCGATGATCGCGTTTTTCGCCTTTATCGCCTTGCCGGCATCGGCCGACTGGAGCCTGAATAATGCCCAGTCGCATCTCAGCTTCGTATCTATCAAGAAGGGTGACATCGCCGAGGTGCACCGC
>JABDRC010000326.1 GCA_013041945.1 Halobacteria archaeon | reverse complement strand
GTCTACCTGATTGCGACCGGCGGCGCCGCCTTCCTGGTATCGAAAGCCATTCGTGCGGCACGCGTCATCGCGTTCCCGGAGCTGGGCATGGAGGCGGTCTACGAGTTCGAGGTCGAGGACATGCCGGTGACGGTTGCCGTGGACACGCAGGGTAATTCAGTACACAGTAGCGGGCCCGAGGAGTGGCGCATGCGCATCGGCAGGATACCGGTCGTAAAGGGCTGAACCCGGGAGCACCCATGACCGACAGGATTACCATCTATCACAACCCGCGCTGCAGCAAGTCACGGGCGACCCTGGCCCTGCTCGAGCAACAGGGCAGGCAGGCGGACGTGGTTGAATACCTGAAGACACCCCCCTCTGCCGCAGAACTGGAAGACATCCTGCAGATGCTGGGACTGGAGCCGCGCCAGCTGCTGCGCACGAAAGAGGCGGAGTACAAGAAAGCCGGACTGGACAGCCCGGACCTCACCCGCGCACAACTGATCGATGCCATGGTGCGATATCCGAAACTGATCGAGCGCCCGATCGTGATCAAAGACGGCAAGGCCGCCCTCGGCCGCCCGCCGGAGAAGGTACTGGATATACTTTAAAATATTGCCACAGAGAACACAGAGAATAATAATGCACTAAAAGATATAATCGTCATCACCGCACCCGCCTTCGCGAAGAGGGGCTCCGGCCGGAATCCAGCGGCAAACATGTAACAATGCAGCCTGTTTGTTGCTTGGGATAGAACAGTGCACTGCAGCCACAGGTAGATGAGTATTTACTGCAGTTGTAATTTTCAGGCTGGATTCCCGCCTGCGCGGGAATGACGATTATATTTTTAGTTTATTATTTTCTCTGTGGGCTCTGTGGCGAATGTTTTTTCTTGCTTGGCGTCTTGGCGCGAGCCTGTTTGGGACTTGATCCCCGCCGGATCCTGTCCTCGCGAATACGGGGACGGGAATGACAAGAGATATTTTTATACGCACGAGAGCGCCCTGTTTTCTGTTTATTTATTTCTCTGTGTTCTCTGTGGCAATTTTGGATTTCTGATATGAACGAAATACTCGTACTCTATTACACCCGCTATGGCGCCACTGCAGAAATGGCGCAACTCATCGCCCGCGGCATCGACACCGTTGAAGGCTGCCAGGCGCGCCTGCGCACGGTGCCACCGGTCTCCACGGTATGCGAGGCCACGGAAGATGACATTCCCGCCGCGGGACCACCGTACGCAAGCCTCGAAGACCTGGATGAATGCGCCGGGCTGGCCCTCGGCAGCCCGACCCGCTTCGGCAACATGGCCGCATCGCTCAAACATTTCATCGACTCGACCAGCAGCCTGTGGGTCGGCTGCAAACTGGCAGGCAAACCGGCCGCCGTGTTTACTTCCGCCTCCAGTCTGCATGGCGGCCAGGAAACCACCCTGATATCCATGATGCTGCCGCTGCTGCACCACGGTATGCTGATCACCGGACTGCCATATACGGAAACGGAACTGCTGACCACGACCAGCGGCGGCACTCCCTATGGTCCCAGTCACACAGCGGGTCCCGACAGCAAGCAACCGCTCAGTGACGAGGAAAAACACCTGTGCACGGCACTCGGCAAACGACTGGCCACCATTACCTCGTCACTTGCCGCGCAAGACTGATGACCGCGCCGCGCCTGCTTTACGGCCTGACGATGACAGGCTACTTCGGTACGCTCATCCTGCTGACCGCCTGGTTCGCCTGGCTGTCTCCGCCGGTCAAGACACCGGTCAGCCTGACCCTGCTGCTGGTGGTCGGCCCGCTGCTGTTGCCGCTGCGCGGCCTGCTGCACGCACGCCGTTACACCATTTCATGGAGCTGCTTTCTCGCCCTGCTGTATTTCATCCACGGTGTACTGGAGGCCTGGCATACGGCCCCCACGCGGACACTGGGCATGGCGGAAGTAGTGTTCACGACGCTGTGGTTTGTCAGCGCAATTGCTTACATCCAGGCGACAAAAGAACAATCACCGAAAAAATAATATCTCGCGCCAAGGCGCAAAAAAATAAAATAAAAATATCTGCCACAGAGAACACAGAGAACACAGAGAAATATATAACCAATGAACGGCGCATCCCTCTCGAGTATAAAAATCCCTCTCGTCATTCCCGCGCAGGCGGGAATCCAGTCCGGATAAATGCTCAGAGACTAAATAGCAGTACCTTTTCCTAATGTGAGACAAATTCTCACGTCATCCCAAAGTTTACGACTGGATTCCCGCCGGAGCCTGTCCTCGCGAAGGCGGGGGCGGGAATGACGAGAGGTTTTTTATACTAAGGAGCAGTATCTTGTTCTTTGGTTATATTTCTCTGTGTTCTCTGTGTTCTCTGTGGCGAAAGTTTTTATGTTTTCTTTGCGCCTCTGCGCCTCTGCGCCTCTGCGCGAGAATTTTCCTAATCCTTGTTCGCGGACGCGGTCCGCTCCTGCAGGTTCTTAATTTATCCCCAGCACTGACTTGACGAATGGTATCGTCAGCCGCCGCTGTTCGATCATGGAGGCCTCGTCCAGGCGGTCGAACAGATCGAACACCGATGGCAGGTCACGCGGGATGCGTTTCAGGAGGAACTGCGCCGTGTCATCCGGCAGTTCCAGTCCGCGCCCCTGCGCCCGCAATGCAAGCGCTGCCTGCAACTGCGCTTCATCCAGCGGCTTCAGGGTAAAGACCGGCCCCCAGCCCAGCCGGGTGACGAGATCGGGCAGCGTCAGGCGGCACTCTGCCGGCTTGCACGCTGCGGCAAACAACAACGCATTGCCCGCTGTGCGCATCCGGTTGAACAGGTCGAATACGGCCGTTTCCCATTTGTCCTGCCCGGCGATGGCATCGATATCGTCCACGCAGACAAGCTGCATGTGCTCCAGCCCGTCCAGCATCTCTGCTGACATCGGATGCAATTCCTGCAGGGGTAAATAGGCCGTCGTCAGTCCGTGTTGCGCCGCAGCATGACACGCCGCCTGCAACAGGTGTGACTTGCCGAGCCCGGCCTGGCCGGCAATGAAAACGGGAGAATCGCCATCGCCCTGCGCGGCAGCCCGCAGGGCCGCCACGACCTCGTCGTTATTGCCTGCGTAGAAGCTTTCGAAGCGCGCGCTGTCGCGCAGGGCCAGTCCCAGCGGCAGTTGCGGATGCTCGCGTGACGCACTCACCGGATACAACCAGCGCTGTTCAGGACGGGCGCCGCTGCAGCGCCCGGCGGCTCCAGGTCCAGACATAACCGACACCGCTCAACAGCGTCGTGATCAGCACGCTGTACAGCATTACATCGATCCACAGGTGAGGCAGCTCCCGGATCCCGCGGGAGAACATCACGGCCAGCACCAGCATAATCTGGGTGAAGGTATTCAGCTTGCTCAACAGACTGGGCTCCATCATGACCCGCTCGATCCTGAAGTGGTAAACGGTGGCCCCGGTCAGGATCACCAGGTCACGCAGGATAACGAGGACGACCAGCCAGATCGGGATCCAGCCGAGCCAGCCCAGCGTGATAAAGGTACAGACCAGCAGCAGCTTGTCGGCCAGCGGGTCCATCAGGGCACCCATCCGGCTGGTCCAGTTATTACGCTTGGCGAGATATCCGTCGACGGCATCGGAGAGTCCCGCGATACCGAACAGCAGCAGCGCCAGACCGAAACGGTCGTTCAGCATCGCCCAGACCACCGGCGTCACCAGCAGAAACCGGAAGACCGTGATGATGTTTGGTATATCCCTCGCCCGCATACGCTACCCGTCAATCGTGGATAAGGTGAACGTCTGTCACTGCCGCAGGCGGAAACTGCCCGGCAGACCGCCGGGCTCCGGCTCGAGTACTGTCCCGATCGAGACAGTGCGCATCATGTCCTGCATGCTGCCGCTGACCTGCAGGGCATACTGCACACCACCCGGCGTCAACTCGCTGACCTCGACATTGCTGACCGAGGATAACGAGGCGAGGTACTTGCTGATCCTTGCATAGGCGGCAAGTGTCTCTATCCCGTCGACGGTGATATCCACCGTACGCCCACCTGCACCACTGCCGGACACGGCGAAGCGTGTGGCCAGTATGTCCGCAACATCCTCCACACCCTGGCGCGCCAGCTCCCGCAGCTGCCGGTGGCTGTCGGACCACTCATTGGTGCGGCCGACTACTTCGAGAAACCAGCGCGAGGACCAGCCACCGGACGGGCTGCGATTCAGGCGACCGATCAGGACGGCCGAGGGACTGTAGCGTTCCGACGCGGTCATTACCTTGCCGAAGAACCCCCCCCACAGGTCGGCAAAACGGACCCGGGACTGGTCCTGCAGATCCATCAGGGGAAACAGCATCGGCACACCGCGCTGCCGGGCCGCCAGCTCGACCTGGCGGTGCACGTCACTGCTGTCATCGGCGGACACGATATAGCGCCGGCCCCGGTCCTCGACCGCCAGCCACACCAGCGTGTCCGGCCGTTCGCCGCCCCAGTAGCTCAGGCCCTGTGTTTGCAATGAACGTCGAATGGCATCGCCATCGAACCGCACCCACAGCTTCAGGGCCGGCGGACTGGTCGACGGTTCGGTAAAATAGCGATACTGCTGGACCAGCCGCGCCGGGTCTTCGAGCAGGGCGCGTGCCGGCTCGCCGCTGAGCGCCGCCTGGTCGCCGGTCACCCGCACAATGGTCTGCGACAACCCGGTTCTGAAAGCCTCGATCCGCACGCCCGGCGTCTGGTCGCTGACCGCCACCTCGGACTCGAACAGGTCCTCTGCGGCATGGCCCGGCGGCGCCGGCAACAGCAGCAGCAGGCCCAGGGTCGCACACACAAATCCGGCAGTTAGTTTTTGATATTCCATGCGTTACCCGGCAATGACCACGTAGACTGCAAAGGATACGGGTATCGGCCAGATTTGACCATAATGAAATCGTCAGCCGCAGTTTGCAGCACCCGCGGGTGGCCGCTACCATAGCGCCCCTGATCTTCCGGAGTCCCGCGTGAGCACACACGACAAGCCTGGCCAGCCTGCAAGCCACCTGAGTTACCGGGATTCCGGCGTGGATATCGACGCCGGTAACGCGCTGGTGGAACGCATCAAGCCGGCGGTCGCACGGACCCTGCGGCCCGGTGTCATGTCCGGGCTGGGCGGTTTCGGTGCCCTGTTCGAACTGCCGCTGGATCGCTACCGTGAGCCGGTGCTCGTTTCCGGTACCGACGGAGTCGGTACCAAGCTGAAACTGGCCGTCGAGGCAGGCATACATGACAGCATCGGCATCGACCTGGTCGCCATGTGCGTCAACGACATTGTGGTCACGGGCGCGGAACCGCTGTTTTTCCTCGATTACTACGCAACCGGCAAGCTGGAGCTGGATGTTGCCAGTGATGTCATCACCGGCATTGCACGTGGCTGCGAACTGGCCGGCGCTGCGCTGGTCGGCGGCGAAACCGCCGAGATGCCCGGCATGTACAGCAGCGGTGATTATGATCTTGCCGGTTTCAGCGTCGGTATCGTCGAAAAAGCCGGGATCATCGACGGCAGCCGGGTCAGCGCCGGCGACGTGCTGATCGGCCTGGCATCTTCAGGGCCGCATTCGAACGGCTATTCGCTCATTCGCAGGATACTCGAGGTCAGCGGCAGCTCGCTCGATGACATGCTGGACGACCGCACTCTTGCCGCATGGCTGCTGGCACCGACCCGCATCTATGTCAAACCGCTGCTGTCGGTGTGCAGCAAATTCACCGTGCATTCACTCGCCCATATAACCGGCGGCGGACTCACGGAAAACCTGCCGCGCGTACTGCCGCAAGGCACCCGCGCAGTCATCGATGCCGGCAGCTGGCAGCGGCCGGCGATCTTCGACTGGCTGCAACAGCACGGCAACGTCGAAGCGCAGGAGATGTACCGCACCTTCAACTGCGGCATTGGCATGGTGGCCTGTGTGGCGGCGGCCGATGCCGATGACATTGTCACGCACCTGGCGGCACAGGGCGAAGACGCCCGCGTGATCGGGCATGTCGAGTCCGGCAGTGAAGTACCGGCAGCCATTATCCGGGACTGACGGTCGTACCGGCTGCCACTGATTGCCTGCCCGTCGATGTCCGACCCCGTCAATGTCCCGCTGCCCGTCGTCGTCCTGATATCCGGTCGCGGCAGCAACCTCCAGGCAATCATCAATTGCGTACAGAGCGGCAATCTGCCGGTCGAGATTCGTGCCGTCATCAGTAACCGGCCGGAAGCGGCCGGCTTGCGGCTCGCCGCGGACGCCGGCATCCACACCGAGGTCATCGACCATACGGGATACACCGACCGGGCCGCCTTCGACCGTGCACTGCAGCAGGGCATCGACCGGCATGCGCCGGGCCTGGTCATCCTGGCCGGTTTCATGCGCATCCTGACGCCGGCCTTCGTCGAACATTACCGCGGCCGTATGCTCAACATTCACCCGTCCCTGCTGCCGGACTTTCCCGGCCTGGACACCCACCGCCGGGTGCTGGAGGCCGGTGCGGCCGAACATGGCGCCAGCGTGCATTTCGTGACGGCCGCTATGGATGGCGGCCCCGTGATCGCCCGGGCCAGGGTGCCGGTCGAGGCGGGTGACACCCCTGAAAGTCTTGCCGCCCGGGTACTGGAGCAGGAACACCGCCTCTACCCGCTGGCGATACTCTGGTACGCACTGGGTCGTATCCGCGAAGACGCCGGCGGCTGCGCCCTGTTTGACGGGGCACCGTTGTCCGCACCGGTGGACATGGCCGGCATCGACGAACTGCCATGCTGAAACGGCTGCTGATCATCATCTCCTGCACCGCAAGCGGCCTGTCAGGCAGTCCCGGCCTGTGCGCGGCACTGCCCGACTTTACTGCCACCTACGAAGTATCGCGCGGCGCACTGACCATCGGTACGGCGCGGCTTGCATTGACGCGGGAACCCGGTGGCGGCTACCACTATGAATCGCACAGCTGGCCGGCACGCCTGGCCGGCCTGTTCAACAAGGACAGGCTGCATGAAACCAGCAGCGGGCAGTTCAGCGATAGCGGACTGCGCCCGGACAAGTACCACTACCTGCGCACCGGCGGCAACATGGAGCGCGTGGCACACCTGACCTTCGACTGGGCCGCGAACGTGGTCGTCAACAATGTCGCCGGCAGCCGCTGGAAAATGTCTGTCCCGAACGGTACCCAGGACAAGCTCTCGACCCGTCTCGGCATGATGCAGGCACTTGCCCGGGGCGAAACAGACTTTACCTTCGATGTCGCCGACGGCGGCACGCTCAAGCAGTACCGCTACAAGGTCCTCGGCAGGGAAACCCTCGAACTGCCCGCAGGAACCTTCAGCGCCGTCAAGGTCACCGAACTGCGTGGCGATGAACGCCGCAAGACCTGGGTATGGTGCGCACCCGCACTGAATTACCTGCCGGTGCAGATCATCCGGCAGGAAAAGAACGACGCCAGATATGTCAGCCACCTCGAGGGTTTCAGCGACACGCTGCGTGTCCGGCACGAGTGAC
>JABDRC010000325.1 GCA_013041945.1 Halobacteria archaeon | reverse complement strand
GTCTACGGCCCGGAAACCAATGACCTGGTGCTGCAGCTGCGTAAGCAGGGCATCGACAAGGTCATCCTCGCCGGCATGTCCGCCAACCTGTGCACCGAGTCGCACATGCGCGAACTGATGGAGCAGGGCTTCGAAGTCGCCGTGGTATCCGATGCCACCGCCGCGGCGCAGGTCGAGGAGGGCGATGGCTACGCCGCCGCGCTGGTGAACTTCCGCTTTATCGCCAATACGGTCTGGACCACGAAACAAGCCAGAGACGCGATGCAGACCAAATGAGTTTTCACCCATTAAGCACCAGAGGATAGCAATCATGAAACAGAACCCCATACTCATCATCGGTAAAAACGGCAAAACCGGCGCCCGGGTCAACCAACGCCTGCAGGCACTGGGCTATGACACGCGCCCGGTTTCACGCTCGACAAGCCCGGCATTCGACTGGGAGGATACGGCGACATGGCAGCCGGCCATCGCCGGGACGCGTGCCGCCTATGTCACCTATCAACCGGACCTGGCAGTGCCGGGTGCCGACGCGGCTATTAAAGAGTTCGTGCGTATCGCCGCTAATGCCGGCCTGGAACATATCGTGCTGCTCTCGGGCCGCGGTGAAGCAGGCGCCGAGCGCGCAGAGCAGATACTCATGCACAGCGGTATTACATGGAATGTCGTCCGTGCAAACTGGTTCATGCAGAATTTCAGTGAAAGCTTCATGCTGGACGGGATTCTTGCCGGTGAACTGGTGTTGCCCGCAGGCGATACCATCGAACCTTTCATCGACGTCGATGACATTGCCGACGTCGCAGTGGCGGCGTTAACCGAACCCGACCTTCGCAACAGGCTGTTCGAAGTCAGCGGGCCCCGCGCACTGACTTTCGCGCAATGCGTTGAGGAGATTGCCGAGGCCATCGGCCGCCCTGTCAAGTACACCCGTGTGCCGGTCGATGACTACATCATTGCATTACAGGAACAGGGCGTACCTGAAGACCTGCAATGGTTATTGCGCGAACTGTTCACCGTCGTGTTCGACGGCAGAAACAGCAAGGTGATGCCGGGTGTTGAACAGGCGCTGGGCAGACCGGCGACTGATTTCAGCAGCTATGTGCAGAAGACGTTGGCAGCGGGTGCCTGGGATCCCCTGATACAGAAAAAAACTGCCTGATAACACAACCGAGGAGAAAAACCATGAAACATATCGAAGTGTATTCCGGCAACAACTGCCCCTGGTGTGTTCGCGCCAAGGCGCTGCTGCAGAGCAAGGGACTGGACTACGAGGAGATCAATATCTCTTCGCAAGCAGAGCGCACACAGGAAATGGTGCAGCGCTCCGGTCGGCGCAGTATCCCGCAGATCTTTATCTACAAAGCGCACATCGGTGGCTTCGATGAACTCTCGCAGCTGAACCGGGCAGGAAAACTGGATTAGTCCGCATTCATCATCAATCCATCCGGGGACAGACTTGAGTCTGTCCCCGTGAACACAGGAGACACAACATGTTTATTCGTCAATTAACTACAAAACAATGGATACAAACCAAAGCCATGCTGGCATTGATACTGGCGGTCAGCCTCACCGCAGGCCTAATGTCGATACCACTGTGGGCGAGTGCAGCGACAACCCATTCCTATCAAACCGTGCATAAAACCATCACCGTCAATGGCGTAGAGATCTTCTACCGCGAAGCCGGCCCGAAGAATGCACCCACCCTGGTATTGTTGCACGGCTTTCCGACCTCGTCGCACATGTTCCGCAACCTGATACCGGCGCTGGCCGACCGCTACCATGTTATCGCGCCGGACTATCCCGGCTTCGGCAACAGCGCACAGCCGGCCATCGATGACTTCGACTACAGCTTCGACAACCTGGCCAACGTGATCGAGGCGTTCATAGCACTGCATGGCATCGAACGCTACAGCCTGTACCTGATGGACTACGGCGCTCCGATCGGTTTCCGGCTGGCAGCAAAACACCCGGAGCAGGTGCAGTCGCTGATCATCCAGAACGGCAATGCCTATAAAGAAGGCCTGCGGGAATTCTGGGACCCGATACGCAAATACTGGAATGAGCGCAGCGCAGAGAATGCCGAACTCCTGGCCGGCTTTATTTCCCTCGAT
>JABDRC010000235.1 GCA_013041945.1 Halobacteria archaeon | reverse complement strand
GTATTACATACGGGTGCCCGGTAATTCCGGTGACCTGGTCCTGCACGCCGAGGGCGGCAGGACGATCATCCGGCCGCAGGCAGGCAAGCTGGTGTTGTTTGCTCCGGATGTCGTGCACGAGGTGACGGTCAATCACAGCAACGAGATGCGCCTGTCAGTGGCGTTTAATGTCGGGCCGGTTGATGGTGATACATAGAAATATACTCGCGCAAAGGCGCAAAGGCGCAAAGAAAAACTTAAACCATTAGCCACAGAGAACACAGAGAAAATCATGTCATTCCCGCCCCTCGCCTCCGCGGGTACAGGCTCCGGCGGGAATGACGGAAGTAGCTGAAGCCTCCAGCCGGGATTATCAATGAATAATCTTTGTGTTCTCTGTGTTCTCTGTGGCAATTATTTTGTTTTCTTTGCGCCTTGGCGCGAAAAATATTTTTTTCAAACCTCAGACCACATCCGCACCAGGTTGATGTAGGAATGATTGACCCGGCGGGTTTCGTCGCTGTCCGGCTGTTCGCGTAACAGCGCCTCGCGTGCCTGGTTGAGTTCGTGCAGCAGGGTGCGCTGTTCCGCATTGCGCACCATGCTCTGAATCCAGCTGACCGCGACCAGGCGCTCGCCGCGGGTGACCTCGCTGACACGGTGCAGGCTAGACGATGGGTAGAGTACGGCATCGCCGGCCGGCAGTTTGATCGACTGGTCGCCGAATGCGGTGGTGATGATCAGCTCGCCGCCATCGTAGTCGGCAGGGTCATTCAGGAAGATCGTCACCGATATATCAGAGCGATACAGCTGGCCTTCTCCCATGACCGGATCATCGACATGTTCGCCATAGGACATGCCTTGCGTATAGCGTGCGTAGTAGGGTGTTGCGACCTTCAGCGGCATGGCCGCACTGCGATAGACCGGATGCTTGACCAGGCAACCCATGACCAGGTTGTTGAGCTCGGCGTGGCGGGCATCATCCAGCGACAGCTCCTCGTTGTGTTTGACGCGCTTTGCCGCCATACCGGCCGATCGGCTGCCATCGGCAAAGCTGCCGGCATCCAGCAGCTTGCGGGCTGCTCCCAGCTGCGGTGCATTCAGAACGCCTTGTATGTGTGTCAGCATGATTTAGTATCCTGCATTTGCGTGATTATATGGAGTAAAATGCATTTTTATCCACTGTACCTTAAAAGGCCCGCAGTATGATTTTGAATGTTGTCATTGAAGACCAGGTTTATCCCGTCACTGTCCCGGAGGCCATTGTGGCCGAAGGCGAGGAGTTTTTCAGCAAGATCGACAGGGATATGGACAAGGGCTGGCAGATGAGCCGTGACTGGGTTGATTCGCCCGACCAGGAACAGCGTTGCCAGATTGTCGGCGACAAGATGCTGACCGCAATGGACCACGACAACAAGCAGCTGATGGTCCTGTTGTGCGCCTATATTCTTGCGCGTGTACCCGATGTGACCGGTATCCGCATCGACACCAACGGCGAGATGCTGGAAACCGAGCTGGTTATCGGATAAGCCGGCATGCCGGTGGTGCATGGCTGATCTATTTTCAACGACGGTACCCCTGCTGGTCCGTTTTACGGACGGGCGCACGGACGTCATGGTCGAGTGTCTCCGGCATGCTGCAGGCCTGGTCTATTTCCGGCCTTTCTGGGACCGCCTGCCGCTGCAGGACGGTATCCGTTTTGTCGCCGGTGAGGTGCGCGGTGAGGGACCGTGGAAGGTGGGTGATGTCGTTGTGACAGTACTGGGGTGCCAGGGGACGAATCCGGAACAGGCGGCCGAGTATGCCGAGTGGCAAATTTATCGCGAACAGTTCGGCGACAGTTATCCGGACACGAAAGCCCTCAGGCAGTTTGCTCGCGAGGCCGGCCATTTCGACTGACCACCGGAAGTTCTAGACTTCCTTCTCCATCTTCACATGGGCAATGCTGTTATACAGTACATGTCCGGGCCCAACGGTCCTGTAGCCGTGTTTACGGTAAAACCGTAATGCGGACTCACGCGCATCCAGAACCATGCGTGCGGCTCCCAGTTCGCGCGCCCGCGCTTCCAGTGCTGCCAGCAGGCGACTGCCGAACCCGCGCCGCTGTGCGCTGACATCGATGGCCATGTAACGAATCTGCGCCTCGCGGATGGAATTGAAGTGCAGGCGACCGACTCCCACGGCCACGTGGTCCGGATCGACCAGCATCAGGTGCATGCTGTCGGCGTCCTGCGGATCGCGTTCGCTGCCGGGCGGCTGGCCCCAGGGCGCGCGCAGGATCTTCCAGCGCAGTGCATAGTATTGCCGGAAGTCCGCTTCGGTAGCCGGTTCGATGATATGCAGCTGCGGCGGTGTCAGGCGAATATTACCCAGGTGGTCGCGATGTACTTGACGCCCGCTTCCAGCGTCACGCCACGGTGCTCGTGCGTCCAGAAGGGCGGAAACAGCAGCAGCTTGCCGGCCTCGGGCGTAATCTTTACCTGCTGGCTGGAAAATTCCGTCTCGCCACCCGGACCGGGCACATCGTTCAGGTACCAGACTGCAACCAGCTGGCGCTGGCTGAACTCATGGCTGCCGCCGTCGATGTGCCAGTGATAGAACTCGCCGGGGTCGGTGCGCTGGATGGCGTAGCCGCTGTCCTTGAAAGGGCCCTTGAAAAACGGGTAGGTTTCGCGAAACTCGCGAATGGCCCGGCCAAGCGAGCGGAACAGTTCGCCGTCGATGTCCTTCCAGTGCGGTTTTCCGCTGACCACGAGGTCGGTCGAACGTTTGACGTCCTGGTCCTCCTGAACGGTCTGACCGATCCGCCCCGGGTACTGCTCATCTGTGCGGGCCTCGAAACGACGAATCATTTCATTGCATATGTCGAGGGCGAGGGCGCGCGGCTGCTCGAAGATAAACGTATGCGGCTTGACTTCATGAATTGTCTGCAGGGGTGGAGCCTGCCGGTTAGCCATGCGTGTCATCGTTGTTGCGTGTCCTTTGCGTTTTACAGCGAGCGGTGCTCGATGGTGCGGACCAGTGCCGGCTGCCAGGCGGCCTGTTGTGTGCTGAAAATCTCCAGTAATTCGCGTGCCAGCGACTCCCAGTGCGGGCGTGCGCGCTCGGCGACCCGCCGGAGTTCCGCGCTGTCACTGGTAGCAGACCAGATTTCGTAGGCGGACACCAGTTCCGGAAACAGTTCCTTGCCCAGGTTGGAC
>JABDRC010000311.1 GCA_013041945.1 Halobacteria archaeon | reverse complement strand
CGTTGCGCAGTTCCACCGATTCACCGAAACGTCCGCGCAGGCTGATGATGCAATTGCCTTCCACGTCAAAATGCGTGGTGCCCGGTCCGTGGCAGGTTTCACAGCCGTCTGCTGCAAAGGGGGTGCGCGAGTCCGCCGCCTGGCCATGCGGATTCATGCGCATGCCGGTGACCTTGTCCTCGTGGCATTCATTGCACACCTCCACGCCCATGACTTCTCCTTCGGCCATGCCCGCGCAGGGATTCTCGTCCGGCTTTTGTTCGTCAACGCCGAAGGCGGTCGTATTGAAGACCAGCAGGCAGAGGAGCAGGATGGATTTAATTTTCATTACGGTGCCTGTCCTCAGTGTCTATTCGCAACCGGCCGCCCTGGCAACTTTCTTGAGCAGTGTGACCCGGGTGGTGTAGCTGCGATCGGGGGTGCGGTGTTCATCCGGCTGGGCTGCGGCATGGCGCGCACCCAGCGCCAGCTTGAAGGGATGCCGCAGGGTACCGTCCGGTTTGGCCAGGCTGGCGGCGCCGTGCCCTTCGTGCTCGTCGTCCACGACGCCGTAGACGTTCAGCCAGTGATTCAGGCCGCCCTCGAGGATATAGACATTCGGCTTGGCCAGGGCCATCAGGCGTTTCCAGGCCTGTGTCGCGAGAATTTCATCATTACTGACGATGACGACGACCGCGAGCTCGGACAGGGCGCGCAGGCGATCACGTTGCGAGGACAGGTCTTCGAGAGCAATGCGATCGGCATCCACCAGGTGAAACATATTCCAGTCCCGCTCGTTGCGCACGTCGTAAATGACCAGCTCGATATAGTCGTCATTCATCAGGTGCAGCAGTTCGGCCGGATCGATATAGACCTCGCGATTCTCCAGCCGGGAGGCATACTCGGGCGCCATGAAGGCCCACTTCCGGTCCAGGTCGGGCTGGCCGTGTACTGCCAGTGCACCCGCGGCAGCGAGCAGCAGGCCGGCACCCAGGACCCGCAGGTTGAACAGGGCCTTCATTGCGGATCTCCCCGCCCGTAGACAAGGCGCTGAATCCAGCCAAAGCCCAGGAACATGGCAAGTGCCAGGCAGACCACCAGCAACACCACCACGCCGGTCTCGAGGCCAAACAGTTCCGGCAGCGTGAAGCGGCCCAGGTAGCTGGAGTTCCAGAACTCGTAGAAGTAGCCCACGGTCTCGCCAAAGGCGAGCACGCCGACGATATGGCCAAACAGAAAGAACATGCCATCTATCTTCAGCGTCGCGGTACTGACCAGCGAGGTGCCCGGGCAGTAGCCGCCCAGGATAAAGCCCACACCCATGATGAGTCCGCCGACAATCCCCGGCCACAGCCAGGTGTGCTTGACCATGAGTTCATCGTAATCCAGCAGTCCCAGCGCCGAGGCCCAGAAGACCAGCAGCATCGCCACCACGATAGCCGTGAACATCACCTTGAGGACCCGCAGTTCACTAAAGTAAAACTGGGCTGCCAGCCGGCGCGAGTCGCCGAAGCCACTGGATTCCAGGATGAAGCCGAAGCAGAAACCGATACCGATGTAGACCAGGTAGGAACCGGTGACCCCGAACATGCCTGTCAGATCAAGGGGTGCCATGGTCTATGTCCCCGGTTGCCACAGGCGCCGTACGAACCACGCCAGGCCATAGCCGCCAGCGAATACGGCGAACATGAAGGCCCAGCTGCCGACCGACAGCACGGCGCCACCGCTGAGCGCCTGGCCGGAGGTGCAGCCGCGCGCCAGGCGTGCGCCGTAGCCCATCAGGATGCCGCCGGCAAAGGCGAAGGCCCAGCGGGTGCGCGGGGTGATCTGCGGGCCATGATAGGTCTGCAGCCGAACGCGGCCGCGCAGCAGGCCGGAGAAGAAACCACCCAGCATGACTCCCACGATCTCCAGTACCAGCCAGTGACGCAGCGGGTCGATATCACCGCCGGCCAGTTTCGCCAGGTACGGCGACTTGTCGACATGTTCGGGTACTACCATGTCCTGAACGGCGACAGCCACGCGGTTGACGCCGCCCGAGGCGCCCAGCCCGTGGCTGGTGATGAAAAAGGACAGGAACAGCACGACGCCCAGCAGTGCACCACCCACGTAGGGATTCCAGTATTTAAACTTTTCGGACAGGTCGTTCATGGTTCACTCCGTATGGTGCTCTCCAGCGACTGCCAGGATTTCGTAACACCGCGCTCGGGTACAAAGTACAAGCTGCCATCGCCCGCCGTTTCCCAGCTGCCGTCAAGAACGATCTCCGTGGTGTCCTGCATCAGCACCGGTTTGACATCAGCCGGGACATAGGGCGCCAGTTCGAAGCCCGGCAGGGTCTTGTTCGTGTCCGGGTGACAGACAGTGCAGTCCTGGTTGACCCGGTCGCCGTGGCGGATATTGTGATGAATATGGTAGGCACGCACCTCACCACGGACCAGTGGATTGTTTACACCCGCGGCACGCAGCCGTTCCTTGATATGCATCAGCTTGATGTTGTTATCCAGCCGCAACTCATTGCGACCCAGCTGTCCGTCATGATTGGCGTCAAAGATTTCCATAATTGCAGCCGGGTAGCCTTGATCGTCAAGCCAGGCCGCGCGCAATTGTTCCGTACCGATAGGCTCGTGGCTGTCACCGTCCGACCAGAACCATTCCGCCACCAGGTTATAGGGTAATACCTGGTTCCGGCCCAGTGCGCTCTTGCCGACCCGCAGCAGCGGCCGGTAGCCGGTGATATAGGCGATACTCAAGTCTGACAGGCTGGTGTTGTCGATGCCTCGATAGTTGATCAGTGGTGTTCCATCCGGCTGCAGCACGGTTTTGTCGATACTTTGCCGCGCACCCATTTCCAGTTTCGGTACATGGCAGGATTCGCAGGTGACGGCATTGAAATGGCGGTCCGGTTCCGGCAACCAGTCATGGGTATTGTCCAGGCTATGGCAACTCTCGCAGCGGCGCTTGACACCCTCGGACGGGATGATATTCGCCGGGGTGGCCGTGCCGGCCAGCCGCGCCGGGCGTTTGCCGGAATAGTGGCAATCGCCGCAGGACACCAGCCGTTCGGCATGCACGTCCCAGACCAGGTCAAGGTTGTCCTTGTCGGCATGGTTCATGCCGG
>JABDRC010000309.1 GCA_013041945.1 Halobacteria archaeon | reverse complement strand
CCGTGGGCACACAGTGACAGCGCCTCGGACAGGGCGCGCACCTGGTCGACCTTGATGGCCGTGGCATCTTCCTCGAGGGTGACGGACAGGAAATCAGGATGGGTACCGGCCGCCAGCTGCATACAGGCCGGACAGCGCCCGCAGGGGGACCCGTCCGGGGCACGATCGCCGCACAGCAGCATACCGGCCAGATGGCGGGCCAGTGCCAGCTTGCCCACGCCGGGCCGGCCGGTGATCAGCAGGGCATGGGGCAGCCGTTCCTGCTCGATCTGCCCGGACAGTGCCTGCCCGGTGGGCTCAAGCCATGGATACAGGTTCGTCATGGCGGCAATTGTATGTCAGGTAGACATGCATCATGTAAATATCATAACCGGACCGGATCAAGCGGGATGTCAGCCGGATATGAATCTTTCAGTAGAACGGATCGATCAGGTGCGTCATCCGGGGTATCGCTGCCGTTTGCCGGCCGGGTGATCCGGCAAAAAAAACCCCGGGCTTGTTTAGCACAAGCCCGGGACGAGTGGAGGATGTTTTGAAAAAACTCACTGCAACCCTGAAGCCGGCTGCAGCGATTCACTGCCTTTTCTAGTAGATCGCGGTTACCTGTATGGCGATGCGGTCATCGATACCATCCAGGTTGCCGTTAGGACCGGCACCCGAGGCGAAATTGACTGCCTCGGCTTCAGCCAACTCGTAGTTGACTGCCACCCGTGTCTTCTTGTTGAAGTGATACTGTGTTCCCAGGGTTAGCCGTTTGAACTCGAATTCGAAATTGTTATCGGTCATACGGTTGTAGATGTCATAACGCGCATCGATTTCCCAGTTGGTACCCGGGATATACCAGCCACCCTCGACATACCAACCATCCGCCTCGGAAAAGACACCATTACCGGGTGCACCCGGATTACCAATACCCGGTCCAAGCCCAAAGGTCGGGTGGTGCGGTCCCAGAAAGATCATGCCGTCGCCGGTCATGTACTCGGCCGTGAAGCGATATGGCTTCTTCAGGTACTTGAAACCCAGCCCCGATCGATCACGGTCATAGGAAACCGGGTTGACGGTTGCATCATTGGTCAGGTCAGCGGTCCGTTCACCGTCCTGGTGCCAGGCCCAGAATTTCATCCCCTGGCGCCGCGGTCCCTTGCCGCCGAAGACCTTCTCCGCCGAGACATATAAATAGATGTCCTTGTCGTCATCATTGTCAGAGAAGTTCAGACCGTTGCCGTTGCCGACCATGAGGGCATAGGAAGCCTCCCAGTCCTTGTTCTGACCTACCTTGAAGGTATCGAACACCTGGATACCGACATCGCGGAAGGCACCCACACCCCTGCTTAAGCCGTTCAGGGCCCCCGCTGGCGTGGGCTGTGGTGGAATGTCATCCGGGTTTGGATAGGAGCTGTTGGCATAACGCTCCAGCAACATCTGGTTGGTTACGGATGTGAAGTTGATGTAATCGAATACATGGATCGCCTGCAGGCCTTCCTCTGCACCCGGATACTTGAACAGGCCGGTACGGACACGGGCACCCGGGATGTGGTTGAAGGTCACACTGGCATCCGTGGCCTTGGCAAAACTGTCGCCCGAAGCCGTGATGCCATTGTTGCCCATCTCCAGCAGGAGGAAGTAATTGGTATTGCTGTCCAGCGGGAAGTTGCTGCCACGCACACCGATGCGGGCCCGGTTGACGTTGAACGCCGACTGAGAGTCCAGGTTGGGACCAATCAGTTTCGGCGGGATATAGCCACCACCGGCATTGGGATCACTGAAATCCTTCTGGTACTGAACCTGCACAAAGCCCCACAGCTTGGCGCGCGCCGCGGCACCCGCCGGCTCGGTTCCCTGCAGCATGAGCCAGTTGGCCGCATGTGCAGCCGTACCTGCCAGCAATCCCCCTGCGCAGACGACCGCCAGGGTTGCCCGCTTGAATAATTTATTCCTCATGGATTTCCTCCAGTCATTGATTTTCGAATGATTCATGCCTGTGTTCCTGCGTGCACAGGCCTCCCCTGCGCGCAGATATAACAAAAACCCTTAATCAGGGCTTCACCAGGGTGTAACCCTGGCTGGTCAACTCCAGGATGCGCACGATACCGCCACCGCCGTGCTTGGCATGGGGATTGAGTACAGGTTCCTTCCCCAGGGCCTTGGTCATCTTTTTGAGTGTATTTCCACAGGCGTAGAAGCGCACACCATTACTGTCCAGACCGCTGATACGGCCCTTGTTGACGTTATCGTCGAACATCAGGCGCACACCGGGCCCGAATGCGACGATCTCGACATCGACCTTGTCGCTGCCGTAGTGCTTGATCATATTATTGGCCACGTTCAGGACCAGGGTCTGCTTGCTGGGATCGTTATCGCTGATCTGCAGGACCACCTTGTGTTCGGCGAACGGCTTCTCATCCGCCGCGCCGGCAACGGTTGCAAACAGCGCAATTCCCAGCAGTGCGGCGATATTGGTTAGGTATACCCACGCAGGGTACTTTCTGGATACGTGCATTAAACTCCTCCT
>JABDRC010000022.1 GCA_013041945.1 Halobacteria archaeon | reverse complement strand
GATCCGGATATCACGGATCCGGGCGCCATAGCCCCCTGCCTCGATACCACCGCGCCCACCAGCCAATTGACCGCCTGGCCGGTCAGCACCCGCGTGAACAGCCCGAAACACGAGGATCCCCGCTGCCTGGACCCGGCCTGAACGCGTGCAGTGCGGCAATATGTCGCGGTTTTATGTGCGCAATATCACAAAATAAGACATAAAAACAACAAGTAAGCAAGATGACCCGATTTTTTACTTAAGGGAACTCCCTGCCAGCCGTTAGTTCCAATATGTAAGTATATTCTTATATACCTAACTATTAACACACTATTGGTAAGGAGTTTCTTATGTACTGGGATGCACTAACAGCCAGCGGGCTTATTATCTCCATCGTGCTGTCCGTGGCGATGCTTTATCTGTCCCGGCCTTCACGCCCGTAGCGAGCTGGCGCCCGGCCCACCACAGGCGCAGGCGCAGGCCGATGCCCGTGGTATAGCCCTGCGCGACAAAGCGTATGTTGCCGGCGGGATCGAGGATGAAGCTCGCCGGTACGCCGCGAATGGCATAGTCCCGGGCGATAGTGTTGCCCGGGTCATGCAGCACCGGGTAATCCACGCCCTCTTCCCGCATGTACGCACGGATCGCGTCGGCCTGGCCCTCGTCGATGGCAACCGTCAGCACCGCGTGATCATCGGCGATGGCATCGATGGTGTCCTGTTCCAGCCCGCAAACCGGGCACCAGGTGGCCCAGAAATGCACCAGTGCCGGTTTGCCGCGCAGGTCGGCAAGCGTTACCGGCGTGCCGTCGAGCAGGACACCCGTTATGTCGGGCGCCGGTCCCCGTGGCGCGTCGCGTGTCATCCATGCCTGCAGCAGCAGGAAGGCCAGCAGGACCAGGGCCAGTTCCAGCAACCAGCGTGGCCAGCGGCGTTTTGTTTTATTCACGGTACAGGAAATTAACGTTATTCCGGTGATTACACTGAAGCCTTGCAGTCCGCAAAGATTCACACGATGAATGCATATCCATCCTGGTGATCCCTGCACCCTTGCGGCGAAGACTGTCTATTCCGGACCGCCTTCATCTTCTTCCGGCACTCCCTGCCACAGCATCTGGTAGCCAAGTTCATAGGTCTCGTCGCAGAACTCGGCCAGTGCCTGGAATTTCTCCTTGAAGATCCTGTCGGCATGCGATTTTTCATGCTGCTCAAACGAGTTCCAGAAGGTCACGATGGCCAGCTCGCCCTGCTTGATCTTGGTGGCGGTCTCGTTGTCTGCCGGGGTATCGCCAACCGTACCCTCCTCCGAGATGAATCCTGAATACTTGTAAACCTGTCCGGCAATGAAGCCGCCATTGTCGTCGCCATAGGTGTTTTTGACGACGTTGCACATCTCGCCAAGTGCCAGCTCGACATCTTCGACGGTGACGCCGTCCTTCAGGTCGACCACGTTGAACAGCATCACGCAGCCAAACGGTATTTCGATCGGTGCAAACATAAAATGACTCCCTGGTTGAATACCCTATAGTACGAAAACACAGGTAAAAGTTCTGTTACAACAATGAAAACATGCGTGCTAAGCAGGCAGAGACAGGTTCATACCATGAGCTTGCGTCGTACCAGCATTGCGGCTATCACATAACTGACCAGTGCATAGCCCGCCAGCACGGCAAGGTGCAGCACGGGCTGTGTTAGTTCGGCGCCCGCCACCAGGCCGCGTGTCAGATGCACGGCGTGCGTCAGGGGCAGCAGGTAAACCGCGCCGCGCACCGCTTCCGGCAGCGTCTCGACCGGATAGAATACACCGCAGAGGATGAACATCGGCGTCACCACCAGCACGAAGTAATAGCTGAAGAAATCATAGGTGGTTGCCAGCGAACTCATGATCATCGCCGGTCCGGCAAAGCACAGGCCGACGAGGAATACCACCGGCACGACCCACAGGGCCTGCCAGCCCTGTGCAACACCCAGCACGGCGGCAACGACCAGGATGGCAATGCCGCTGAACAGGGCCTTGGTCGCACACCACAACATTTCGCCGGCGACGATGTCATCGACGTCCAGCGGCGTGGCGAGGATGGCCTCGTAGGTCTTTTGCGGGACCATGCGCGTGAACACCGAGTACATACCTTCGAAGCTGGCCGTGGTCATGGCGCTGGAGGCGATGATGCCCGAAGCGAGGAAGGCGAGGTACGGCATGCCGGCCATGTCCCCGACGAAGTGACCCAGGCCGAAGCCCAGTCCCAGCAGGTACAGCAGCGGTTCGCCGAAATTCATCAGCATGGCCGGTATCAGCAGCTTGCGCCAGACGAGGATATTGCGCCGCCATACGTACAAGGCGCCGGGACGGATACGTGGCAATCGCAGGGTATTCATCAGTCGCGCAACTCGCGTCCGGTGAGGCGCAGGAAGACGTCCTCGAGGCCCGCGGGACGATGCACGAACCGCAGGGCGTGGCGGTCCTTGAGTTGTTCGATCAGGGGGGCGGGATTCTGTGTGTAGCAGTACAGGCTGTTGCCCATCTGCTCCAGGCGGCAGCCGCTTTGACGGGCAAGCTCACGCAGGGTGTCGCCTTCCCCGCGCACCTCGATGACGTCTGTTTCAACATGCTGCTCGATCAGGTCGCGGGGTGAACCCTGTGCCAGGATACGCCCGTGGTCCATGATGACCAGTTCGTCACACAGGCGCTCGGCCTCTTCCATGTAGTGCGTGGTGAGCAGCAGTGTCTTGCCGCGGCTCTTCAGTTCGGTGAGCCGCCCCCAGATAACATGCCGCGCCTGCGGGTCCAGTCCCGTGGTGGGTTCATCCAGTACTACCAGCTCCGGCTCGTTGATCAGTGCGCGGGCTATGGTCAGGCGGCGCTGCATGCCGCCGGACAGGGCATCGGGCTTCGCCTTGCGGCGCTCGCCGAGCGCGACAAAGTCCAGCAGCGTATCGATGCGGGCATCAATCTCCGGGCCGCCCAGCCCGAAGAACGAGGCATACACCGCCAGGTTTTCCTCCACGCTGAAGTCCGGATCGAGGTTATCTGCCTGCGGTATGATGCCGGTGCGTGCACGGATTTCTGCGGCATGACGCTGTACCGCCAGCCCGAAGATCGTCAGCTCGCCGCTGCTGACCGGCGTCAGGCCCATGGCCATGCGCAGCGTGGTGGTCTTCCCTGCCCCGTTCGGGCCGAGAAATCCGAAGCACTTGCCGGGTGCGATATCGAAGTCGATACCGTCGACCGCGCGATAGCTGCCAAATTGCTTGGTGAGCTTGCGGGCGGTGACGATGGGTGTGTCAGCTTGCTGTATTGCGGCCGGTTGCATGGCCGCATTGTAGCGGGTTTGGAATGTTACTGCGTCAAATTAAACCTCGTGTCATTCCCGCGGAAGCGGGAATCCAGTGGTAAACGAATCTCCACTACGGAAACACACGAAAAAAATTAGTAATACTGAAATAATAATATTGTGCTGCAGGAGCACAGCGCGCGCGTGATTTGTTCGCGGATGCGATCCGCTCCTACGGCTGATTATTCAATTGCCTCAAAACAACAAGGAGGTTCATAATTTTTAGCTGGATTCCTGCTTCCGCAGGAATGACGGCAGGGTATGAGAGTGTCGCGCTGCTATGCCGGCAGGAAGTCGATCGGGTAGGTAAGGGTGACTTCGTTGACATCCTTGGCGCCGAAGTTGAACAGCTTCACGCGGGATGTGATCTTGCTGCCCAGCGCCGGGTCGCCGAGTTCGCTGGAGACGATATCGCAGCGGGTGAC
>JABDRC010000305.1 GCA_013041945.1 Halobacteria archaeon | reverse complement strand
AAAATGCCGGCCCGGGTTTGCACCAGGGCCGGCGGGGGTCGGGTAACTTCACAAACGGCGGTGTCGGGGCCGCCGGGTTCGAGGTCAGTTGTCGATTTGTGCAATTACCCAGGGGATCGTTATCAGCGCTGTAATCAGGGCTACGACATAGTCTGAAGAGAAACTCAGACCCTCGAGCATGCTCAGGCTGGGATCACCCAGAAGGTAAACCACAAACGCCAGTCCCAGTACCTTGTTCATCATCATGTCTCCGGTTATGTTTGCCGTGTTGCTGATTATCTTAACGGCAGGGTCCCGGAAACATCCGTGACGCATGACATTTTCCAATGTGAGCCAGGTCGCAATACTGCACAAAACCGCATGAATTTCCGCCCCGGAACGGGAAATCCGGCTGCTGCCGGCAGCCGGGCACCGGGTGAATGGGTCAGTCCCCGGGCGGGGCCACTGTCAGCTCCGGCGCAGACAGCTCGTCCTGGCGCTGCACCACACGACGTATACCGTCCTCTTCGAGCAGGTCCTGCAGGGTGATTCCCTCGAGAAAGCCGAAGATGCGGTCGCCGAGGTCTTCCCACAAATCGTGGGTCAGGCACTGCTCACCATCCTGGCAATCACTGGCCCCGCTGCACCGGGTGTTGTCCACTCGCTCGTCCACGGCGGCGATGATATTCGCTACGGTGATGTCAGCGGCCGGCTTGCCAAGCATATAGCCGCCGCCCGGCCCGCGCGTGCTTTCGACCAGCCCCGTTTTGCGCAGGCGCGCGAACAGCTGCTCCAGGTAGGACAGCGAAATATCCTGGCGCCTGGCGATAAGCGGCAGCGGCACCGGTCCCGACCTGGCATGGAAGGCAAGGTCCAGAATGGCCGTCACCGCATAGCGCCCTTTGCTGGTCAGTTTCATTGCGGCATCACTCCCTGCCCTTCATTCAGGAACCGCCCTGCTGCTGGTCCGCATCGTCGGCCGCCTCGACGGCCGGGTCGATTTCCCTGTCATCGACATGTTGCAGTGTGCAGGGCCCCAGATCAGGCAGATTCACATCCCCGATCTCCGCACCGAGGTCCTTGAGGTTGCGACACATGTCCTCGAGACGTTCGTCCATGACGTGGATATGATCGAGGATTCCATTGACCGCATTGGCCACCGGGTCCGGCATGTCGCTGGTCGCGCCGTAGGCATCGAAGCCCAGCTTCCTCGCGATCGCCTGGCGTCGCGCATCGCGTTCACCCGGCGGTCTGACCAGCCGGCCGGGCACCCCGACGACCGACATACCCCGGGCAACGCTCTTCAGCACGACCGCATTCGATCCGATGCGTACGTCGTCCTCGATCACGATCGGACCGAGCACCTTGGCACCCGCGCCGATGACGACATTGTTGTGCAGCGTCGGGTGACGCTTGCCCTTGTCCCAGCTGGTACCACCCAGGGTGACGCCGTGATACAGCGTGCAATCATCGCCGATCTCGGTCGTTTCGCCGATAACCACACCCATGCCGTGATCGATAAAGAACCGGCGGCCGATAGTCGCACCCGGATGGATCTCGATCCCCGTGTACAGGCGGGCAATGTTGGAAAACACACGGGCGAGCCATTTCAATCCATGCGTCCACAGCCAGTGGCTCCACCGGTGCATGAGTACGGCATGGATACCGGGATAGGTCGTCAGCACATCGAACGCATTGCGTGCTGCCGGATCCCGCTCGAATACACAATCGATATCTTCCCGGATCCTTTCAAACATTGTGTCTTGCGCCCCTGCCTGCCATGACCACGAATTCACTAAATAGTGTATGCCAGCATGTCACGGGTTGATAGTAATACCGCATCAACTCTGCTGTTTAACAGCGTCCTGCGCTGCCGACAGCATGCCGCGCAGGATGTTCACCTCGTTTTCATCCAGTCGTGCGCGGTTGAACAGGCGACGCAGCCTGCGCATCAACTGGCGCGGGTTGGCCGGGTCGAGGAAGTCGAGCTCCACCAGCGTCTGTTCAAGATGACGGTAGAAGCGCTCCATCTCCCCGGCGGTCACCATCGTATGCTCCGGGCCATCGACGGTGTCATTGCCGGCGCTTGCGGCAACGTAGAGTTCGTAGCAGATGATCTGTACCGCCGCCGCCAGGTTGAGGGAACTGTAGTCCGGGTTGCCGGGGATCTGCACCAGCTTGTGGCAACGATCGATCTCGGCGTTGCTCAGGCCGGACTGCTCGCAGCCGAACAGGATCGCCACCCGGCCCGAATTGCCGGCAGCGCAGGCCTGGCGTGCACATTCCGCGGGACTGATCACCGGACATGGAATACTGCGGGTGCGTGCACTGGCGCCAATCACCAGCTGACACTCCGCCAGGGCCGCATCGATATCGTCGAAGACACGCGCCTGCGCGAGAATATCATCGGCGCCCGATGCCCGTGCCGTGGCATCGGCATGCGGAAAATGTTGCGGGTTGACCAGCGACAGGCTCGACAGGGCCATGGTCTTCATGGCACGCGCGGCCGCACCGATATTGCCGGGGTGGCTGGTGTGACTCAGCACCACGTGGATATCCGCAAGCATGGCCGGCGGCTACCTGTCAGTGCGGTTCTTGCAGAACTGCGCCAGTTCCTCGAGCAGGCGTCCGCTGGCGCGGTTTGCCGCCTGTACGCCACCGTAGGCATCCTCGCTCGACGCCGCCTCCCTGACATCGAACAGCCGGGAGGCCAGCACCTGGTTGTCGACCAGGCTGACCAGCTGGGCACGCAACATGATACGCACCTCGCTCGGCCGTACGGTAAAGTCCTGGTAAAAATGGATCAGCTCGCTGTCCAGGCGATAGCGTGCAGACAGCGAGCCCGGCGACACGGACAATGCCCGGAACTCGCCGGTATCGGTCATCGCCTCGGCCAGCAGCGGCGCCAGCATCCGTGCGGGCGTATCGGCCCAGCGGCTCTTCGAATAATAGCGCAGGCCGAACTGCTGTTCCCGATAGGCAATGCGCGAGGTGTCATAACCGCCATGCGCCCGCGGTACGGTGATAATCATCACCGGCAGTCCACTTTCGCCGCCGGGTGCTGATCCCTCCGGGTTGTACTCCAGCACGTACTTGTCGATGCGCACCGGCTGCGACCCGGGCAGCACCGCGCAGCCCGATAACAGCGCCAGACAGGCCGCCAGTGCAATGAACGTCAGCAAGCGCGCAGTCACGGGGCTATTCTCCCGGTCCGGGCGGTTGCAATTGATTACCAAACAGGAGCGCAGTTGGATCATCCTCGAGTTTCTCACCGATGTTTTGCAAAGTGTTGGCCAGCTGTCGCAGCTCCATGATCAGGGAGCCGAACTCCGGCAGGGTCTGCTGGCTGAACTGTTGCACACCCGAGCCGCTGCTGTCGATATACCGGTCAAGACTGTCACCGGCCTCGGCGATATTATCCGCCATCAACTCGACGGATTTTGCCGTCTCCCCGACCTGTGCCAGCAGCGGCTTGAGTTGCTCTGCTGCCTCGGCACCGCTTCCCATCATTCGCGAGGCGCTGACGATCGTCTGCTCCAGCTCGTCGTCACGCCGGGCAATTGCAGCGGTTATGGTATTCAGATTGGCAAGCATTTCGCGCAGCGAACGCCGCGCGTCCTCGTCCAGCAGCCTGGCCAGGCTGTTGGCCAGCGCGTTGAAATTCGCTATCAGCTCGGTGGCCGATGTGTCGAGGCGCGCAAAAAACGATGGCGCCGAGGGGATCACCGGGTATTCCTCCCCTTCCTCCGCAGTCAGTATGGGTGAATCCAGCGTCCCCCCCTTGAGTTCCAGGGAGGCGATGCCGGTCAGTCCCTGTACCGAGAGTTCAGCCAGGGTATCCTCATGGATCGGCGTGTCGGACTTCAGGGCCAGCGTCAGCTGCACCTGGTCCGGCACGTCCGGATTCAGGTCGATCTCCGACACCTTGCCGACATCCACGCCACGGTACCTGACCGGCGCATCCCGATACAGCCCGGACACCGACTCGTCGATGTAGACCCGGTACGTCGTGTACTGCGTGGAATAGTCGCCCAGTGTCAGCCACAGGCTGATTGCCAGCCAGGCCCCGCCGAACACCAGCACAAACAGACCGACCAACGCATAATTGAACCTGCTCGTCATTGCTGCTCCCGTACGCGCCGGGCGCGCGGACCCTCAAAGTACTCCCGGATATGTGGTTGCGTGGACCTCGACAGCGCTTCCATCGAATCGACGCCCTGCAGTTTACCATCTCCCAGCACGGCCACACGGTCCGCCACCGTCCACAGCGAGTCGAGATCATGCGTCACCATCAGAACCGTGAGACCCAGCATATCCTTCAGCTGCACGACCAGTTCATCGAAGGCGCCGGCACTGGTCGGGTCGAGTCCGGACGTGGGCTCGTCGAGAAACAGGATCTCCGGATCCAGCGCCATGGCGCGTGCCAGGGCGGCGCGCTTGATCATGCCACCGCTGAGTTCGCTCGGTAGCAGCGCAGCCGCTTCCGGCGGCAGGCCCGCCTGCGCAATTTTAACGCGTGCCAGCGCATCGATCATCGCATCATCGAGCCGGGTATGCTCACGCAGCGGCATCCCGGTATTCTGCAGCACCGTCAACCCGCTGAACAGTGCGCCCTGCTGGAACAACACACCCAGCCGCCGCCGCAGCCGCTGCGCATCGCGCTCACTGACACCGACAAGCTCGGTATCGAACAACTGTACCGATCCCCCGTCGGGCTGATGCAGCATGATCATCTCGCGCATCAGCGTGCTCTTGCCGCTGCCGCTGCCGCCGACCAGGGCCAGCACCTCGCCGCGGCAGACATCGAGGTCGATGCCGTCGTGGATCACGCGCGTGCCGAATACGGTCCTGACGCCGCGCACGCGAATCACGGTTTCACAGTCGGCCTCGCCGGCGGTTTGCCCGGGTTCGACGCTGTCCATCGTCACGCTCATCAGATCCCCAGCACACTGAACATAATGGAGAACATGGCATCGACGATAATCACCAGGAAAATCGACTGTACCACGCTGATGGTGGTGTGGCGGCCGACGCTTTCCGCACTGCCCTCCACCTTGAATCCCTGGAAGCAGCCGACGATGGCGATAATCGCGGCGAACACCGGGGCCTTGCCGATACCGATCATGAAGGTGGTCAGGCTGATTGCCTCTTCCAGCCGTTCCAGGAAGGCGTTGAAACTGATTCCCAGCGAGATACTGGCCATGACCATGCCGCCGAACACCGAGAGAATGTCCGCATAGACCGCCAGCAGCGGCATGACGATAATCAGTGACATCAACTTCGGCAGCACCAGCAGTTCAACCGGCGGCACGCCGATGGTCTGCAGGGCGGCGATTTCCTCGCGCACCTTCATGGTGCCGATCTTCGCCGCGTAGGCCGAACCGGTCCGGCCGCAGATCAGGATAGCCGTCAGCAGCGGGGCCAGCTCGCGCAGCATCGAGTGCCCGACCAGGTCGGCCACGTAGATATTCGCACCATAGAGTTTCAGCTGCACCGCGCCCTGGTAGGCGATCACGACGCCCATCAGGAACGACAGCAGGCCGACGATCGGCAATGCATTGACTCCGGTTTGATAGATATCGTCGAGCAATTCGCGCCAGCGTATCCGCCCGGGATGGCGAATTGCCGTCAGCAGCGCCATGACGCTCTCGCCGACGAAGGCCAGCATATCCACCATGTCGTCGCCCCACTCGGACAGGCCGGACAGCCATGGCTTGCCGGCAGGCCGCGCGGCAGGTGCCTCGGCTTCGCTCAGTTCAGTGGTGATGTAGTCGAGCAGACGCCGGTGCGCCGCGCTGAATCCGTCCAGCGAAACCCGGCTGCCGGCTGCCTCCAGCCGCGCCCTCAACTGCAGCAGCAGCCAGGCACCCGTGGTGTCCATCGCACTGATGGCACTGCCCGTGATGGTCAAGGCATCACCGGACGGCAGTTCGAGGTGTTCCATCCCGGCACGCAGTCGGGCAACGTCACCGACCGTCCAGCGACCGCTGCACGCCAGCGTGTCAGCGGTGATCTCTACCCCGGCCGGGCTGGTCTCCTGTCCAGGCATGCTGCAAGTCTCTTGTATGTCGTTGCCGGTTACAAGCAATTACGCGCGCTCGACGGGAAATGCCAGCACCTCGTCCAGGCACCGGGCGCCGCTGGCAACCATCAGCAGGCGATCTATACCCAGCGCCACGCCCGCACAGTCCGGCAGCCCGGACTGCAGGGCCGCCAGCAGTCGCTCGTCAGCCGGCAGCGGCTGCAGGCCGGTTGACCGCCGCCGCGTATTGTCGTTCATGAACCGCTGACGCTGCTCGCCGGCATCGGCCAGCTCGTGAAATCCGTTGGCGATCTCGACGCCGTCCAGCCAGGCTTCAAAGCGTGCGGCCACCGGCGGGTTGCCTGACCGCAGGCGCGCCAGCGCGGCCTGGCTGGAGGGAAAATCCCGCACAAACACCAGCCCCTGCCCCAGGCGCGGCTCGATCACGCGGGTCATCACCAGGTCGAGCCAGGCATCCAGCGGCGCATCGTCCATACCGACGGGCAAACCGATCCGGTTACGCTGCAGTTCGGCAGCGATATCCGCGGCGGAAACCGCGAACGGATCGATACCGGCGAATTCCATGAACAGATCCCGGTAGGTCCAGTGATACACCTCCCTGACCGGTGCGATATCCGCCAGGATTTCAGTCAGCAGCTGCTCGACTTCATCCATGAGGTCGAGGTGGTCGAAACCGGTCCGGTACCACTCCAGCAGGCTGAACTCGGGACTGTGCAGGTCACCGCGCTCCTCGTCGCGAAACACCTTGCAGAACTGGTAAATGTCACCGCTGCCTGCGGCCAGCAGGCGCTTCATCGGGAATTCCGGCGAGGTATGCAGGTAGCAGCGGCGGGCGCCGTCACTGCCCGGACCGTGCCAGGTGGTGACGAGACTGTGGATGGCGGGGTCCGTAGTCGCGGCGGCCGACAGGGCCGGCGTGTCGACTTCCATGACATGCTTGCGTGCGAAGCAGGCGCGAATACGGGCGAGCAGCGTGGCACGCAGCTGCAGGGCAGCCAGCGGTGCCGACGGGCGCCAGTCCCGGTCCGCTTGTGATTGGTCCGCCACTGCGGTGCAGTTATTCCCTGGCGCGACCGACGTACTCACCGGTACGCGTATCGATTTTCAGGACCTCGCCGATATCGATAAACAGTGGCACGCGCACCACGGCGCCGGTCTCCAGCGTGGCCGGCTTGCCGCCACCGCCAGAGGTATCACCACGCACGCCCGGATCGGTTTCGGTGACGCTCAGCAGCACGAAATTCGGCGGCGTGACCGCCAGCGGCGTACCGTTCCACAGGGTGACCTCGCACATGTCCTGTTCCTTGAGCCAGCGTTTGGCATCGCCCACCGCGGTGGCGTCGGCGGCCTGCTGCTCGAAGGTCTGCGGATCCATGAAATGCCAGAATTCCCCGTCCGAGTAGAGGTACTGCAGGTCGACATCCATCACATCGGCTGCCTCGACGGATTCGCCCGACTTGAAGGTGCGCTCGATGACACGGTCCGTCTTGAGATTGCGTATCTTTACCCGGTTGAAGGCCTGGCCCTTGCCGGGCTTGACGAATTCATTTTCAATGATGGCGCACGGGTCGCCGTCGAGCATGATTTTCAGGCCACCCCTGAATTCATTGGTGCTGTAAGATGCCATATGTTCCAGTAATCCCCGGCTATCGATAATATGATTGGAAAAACGCCCGCTATCATACCCCGAACAGGCAAACCGGAACATACACCGGCCTGGCAGATTGAACTGGCGCGCGCGGTGCGTTCCGGCGACGAGCTGCTGCACTTGCTGGATATCGAGCCGGATCAGCTGAACATCCGGCCGCTGACCGGTGATTTCCCGCTGCGGGTGCCACGCGGTTTTGTCCGGCGGATGGGCCGCGGTGATCCGCATGATCCGCTGCTGCTGCAGGTACTGCCCGTGCACGAGGAGACCGAAGCACCGGGCGGCTACCACACGGACCCGTTGCGGGAGGCGGATGACATGCCGGTTCCCGGACTGCTGCACAAGTACCACGGCCGTGCACTGCTGACGGTCACCGGCGCCTGTGCCGTGCACTGCCGCTACTGTTTTCGCCGTCATTTTTCCTATACCGATGCCAACCCGGCGCAGGGACAATGGACGCAGGTCATCGACTATCTCGCCGCACATGCCGGGATTCACGAACTCATTCTGAGCGGCGGCGACCCCCTGTCACTGACCGACGACCGGCTGCATCAGCTGACCGGCCGGCTTGAGGGTGTCGAACACCTGCATACGCTGCGCCTCCATACGCGCATGCCCGTGGTCCTGCCCGAGCGTATCGACACGGGTCTGCTCGACTGGCTTGCAGGCCTGAGCCTGCGGACAGTCGTGGTCGTCCACTGCAACCACCCCAACGAAATCGATGACAGCGTGACCCGCGCCATGCAACGCCTTGCGCAGGCCGGCGTGACGCTGCTCAACCAGTCGGTACTGCTGCGGGGTGTCAATGACGATGCCGGGACGCTGGCGCGGCTCAGTGAACGCCTGTTTGCCGCCGGCATCCTGCCCTACTACCTGCACCAGCTCGACCGGGTACAGGGCGCCGCCCATTTCGAGGTCGACGATGCCCGCGCACGGGAGCTGCTGTGCGCGCTGCGCTGCCGGCTGCCGGGCTATCTCGTGCCCCGGCTGGTCCGCGAGGTGCCGGGCGAGTGCAGCAAGCTGCCATTGTAGTGCAACCGGCCGACTGACAACGGCCCTGCAGTTGAATATACTGAGAAAAAACAGGAAGATCAGGTATGGACCTGGACCTGCCACAGCGCAAAAAACCGGATTTGAACAGTACGGTTACCCGCCCGGACGTTCTGCGCGACTGGGTCGAACGGCTGCCCCTGCTGAATACCGAGAAAACCCGCCAGCTGCTGGTCGACGCACTCGAGCGCATCAACCGGCTGGACATGTCACCGGATGACCGCAACGAGTCGCTGGAGATACTCACGACCTCGGTAATGTGCGTCGTCGATGCGCTGAAGAAGGAGTTCCTCGGCAAGCCGATGCCGTTGGATGAAAAACACAGCAGACAGGCCGAGCAGGCACTCGATCTGTGCAACCGGATGGCGACCGGTTATCGCATCATGGCGGATGACCTCGGGCAGGACGAGGCACAGAACCGGCAGCTGGGTATCGCCATACACCGCTCCCTGCGCTATCTCAGCGAGATTTTGCTCGGCCACTACCAGATCTACCGCCAGTACCCGGAAGGGCTGTGGCGCAGCATCCACGCACTGTATGCCCTTGCCGAGGAATGCGGCATCAACCGGCTGTCGATAACGGACACGACGCTGCCCACGTCCGAGAGCAGCAACATCGAGACGATCTACAAGCAGATCCTGTTGCTGTCACTGGCCTGCCCCTATCGTTTGCGGCAGAAAGAGATCCACTTTGCCTACAATGCACTGATCGACTGGGCCAGTTTCTGCCGACTGTCCCAACCCGGCACCAGGATGGAAACAGGATTGTTCTCGGTCAATATCCACTCGGACGATCCGCCCGCATACCGCAACCTGCACACGGTGGAAGACAGCGACATTCACCACAGCCGTATACTGGACGCCAGCGCCATCGCTCACCGATTGCGCGCGGCACTGGAGAACGAGTCGCGCAACCAGACCGGCTTTGGCAACCGCGATACACTGCAGCAGCTGATACTCGCCTGGGGCGCCATGCCGAAACGCCGCTTCCCCCGGCACCGGTCAACCGACACCTTGCCGGTCAAACTGGTCGTTGGCCTGAATACCATTCACCGGCTGGTCTCGGGTCCGCAAACACAGGCGGAGCTTACCGACGAGACCATCATGGATTATGCCTGGCTGCGTGACCCGACCTTCGACCGTCCCGTGGAGATAGAGATCGATCCCTATCTTGCCCGCGACCAGACCACGATGACTGTCGAGGAAACACAACGGGACGTGCAGCGCGGCGCCTACATGGCTGCAGACGCCGGCGTGCCGCATGTCGAATTCTGGAAGATCGCTGACATGAGTGCAGCCGGTTACTGCCTGCTGTGGGAAAACAGCGAGGCCTCATCCGCCTGCGTCGGTGAACTGGTCGCCATTATCAACCAGCAGGAGGAAGACCGGGGCACCTGGCAGCTGGGCGTTATCCGCTGGATGAAATTCAACCCGGAGCACGGCCTCGAACTCGGCATTCAGATGCTGTCACCCGGCGCACAGGCCGTCTGGGCCTACCTGCTGAACGATGACATCGGCCGCAACGTTGCCGCCATCAACAAGATGCAGGGTATTCTCCTCCCCGGTATAGAGGCCATCGGCCAGGTGGATTCCCTGATCCTGCCCTGCCTGCCGTTCCGGACCGGCAGCAGCTCGATACTGGAAATCGACAATGAAACCCGGGATATCGTCCTCAGCCGGCAACTGGAAAATACCGGTCGCTTCGCGCAGTACCACTACGAACTGCAGACAGAGGAACAGACCTAGGGAAGCAAACGGTTGCCGTCATTGCCGGTGCGATCCACACCGGCGTCCGGTATCTGCTTCTCCATACATTCGTCGCAATAAAAAGTATCAGCCACGCCCTAGTACAGCTCGACAAACGGTTCCGGGTACTCGATGTGCCCCCCGCCGGCCAGGTTACCGTCCACAATTTCCTTGACCGTCAGCGCATCTTCCGGTGCCGGCAGATTACAGCTGACCCCCAGATCCTTTGCGAGCACGAAGCCGAACCGCTTGTAGTACTCGGGGTGGCCCAGCGCCACGATCGAGCCATAGCCCTTTTCCTTCGCCAGCTGGATGCTGGCCTGGATCAGTTTCGAGCCGATGCCGCGATGAGTCTGTGACGGCACGACCGATATCGGCCCCAGCACCAGCAGGTGTTTCTCATCGCCGTTCCTGCGCAGCGGCACGCGTGTCAGCAGGACATGCCCGACGATGCGGCCACCGAGTTCCGCGACCAGCGACAGCTCACGGTTATAGCTGGCCGATTCGCGCAGGGTACTGACGAGCTGGGCCTCGGCCTCGCCCCCGAAGGCGCTGATATGCACCACGTCGATGGCACGGATATCGTCACTGCTCTCGGGTCTGACGGTAATTGAATGCATACGCTTCTCCACCAATGTGCGCGCCCATGGCTACGCCCTGCATGGACAATTAAACACAAAATATTCAGCTACTTGCATGCTATCAGGAAAAGCCGCGGGTGAAAATACCCGCGGCCCGCCTCACCCCGGCGGCTCACACGGCCGCTTCATATATAGAGAGTGTTCAAGAGATCTGCCATATGGCCGAAAAATTTTCAGTCGGGGCCTGATAAATCCGGCGGCACCCCTTTGCCCGTCATTTCCAGGCCTGATTTGTAAACCCGAGGAAACGAGGTCAGTCTGTGACAAAGGATCAGAACCTGCACCTGCTTGTCTTAGAGGAAACCGGCAGCGATGCGGAATCACTGGCAAACGAGCTGAGAAATGCCGGATATTCCATCGATCTCCACTATGCAGGTGACCTGACGGCACTTGAAACCGGGCTGACCGGGCATGCGCCGGATATCATCATTTGCGGCAGCGGACCCGGGCTGCCGGATGCGGCCAGCGTCAGGACGCTCCTCGACAAACACAAAATCGATGTACCGGTCATCGCCATCGGTGACGATGCATCCGAGGACAGTGTCGTGGCCGCCCGCAAGGCGGGCATCACCGCACTGGTTTCCTATGAGCGTCCGGACCATCTGCACGTGGTGTTCAGGCGCGAGGCCGGCATCGTCGACCTGAGGCACCGACTGGCTGCATTCGCCGGCAGACTGCAGGCCAGCGAAAAACGCGCGCATGTCCTGATCGAGAATTCCAGTGACGCCATCGCCTACATCCATGACGGTATGCATGTGTATGCCAACATGCCCTACATGGAACTGTTCGAGATCAGCTCGCCGGGTGATGTCGAGGGCATCCCGGTCCTCGACATGATCAGCCACAGCCAGCGCGACTCTTTCAGGGAATTTATCAAGCACTACCATGATACCGTCGATGGCGAAAACACGCTGGATATCGACTGTATCAATCCGGGCGGCGAGCAGTTCAACACAACCATGGAGTTCACGCCGGCCAGTATGGACGGAGAGTCATGCACGCAGATCATCATTCGCGTGAATTACGGCAACAACAGTGAACTCGAGAAAAAGATCAAGATGCTGTCTCGCGAGGACATGCTGACGGGACTGTGGAACCGTCAGTATTTCATGCAACGGCTGGAGAAAGAAATCACCCGGGAGACCGGGGGGGACCACCAGCGCGCCCTGATCTACCTGACACTCGACAACTTCAAGGTCATTCGCGAGGAAGCCGGCATCGCCTCCAGCGACCTGGTGCTGTGC
>JABDRC010000299.1 GCA_013041945.1 Halobacteria archaeon | reverse complement strand
ACACATGAACTGCTGATTCTCCGACACGGCAAGTCCGACTGGGACGCCGGAACCGATGATTATCACCGTCCACTCAAGGACCGGGGCAAACGTGGCGCGCAACGCATGGGTGTCTGGTTGCTGCAGCAGCAATTACTGCCCGACCTGATTATCAGTTCGCCGGCCGAACGTGCACTGGTAACCGCCCAGAAGCTGTGCAAGGCTGCGGGGGTGGGGGACGAGGGCATTCAGCGTGACGAGCGTGTCTACGGGGCGACGGCCGCGGGCCTGCTCGAGGTGCTGGCCGGCACCCCGGAGAGCGTCCAGCGCCTGATGCTGGTCGGGCATAATCCGGGCCTCGAGGACCTGGTCATCCTGCTGGCAGGTGCAGCCGTTGCAATGCCGGATGACGGCAAACTGCTGCCAACGGCAACGCTGGCCCGACTGACAGTGACGAGTGCCTGGAAAGATCTGGCGCCGGAGTGTGCCTTGCTTGAATCCATTACCCGGCCCGCCAGTCTGCCGAAGAAGTTTCCCTTCCCGGGGCCGGACGGCAATGAGCAGCGCGATCGGCCGGCCTATTACTACACCCAGTCCTCGGTGATTCCCTACCGTATACAAAACGGCAAGCTCGAGGTGCTGGTTATTTCATCCAGCCAGAAAAAGCACCTGGTGGTGCCGAAGGGTATCAAGGATCCGGGGCTGACTCCGCAGGAATCCGCGGCCAAGGAGGCCCGGGAAGAGGCCGGCGTCGAGGGCGAGGTGGCCGCCGATGCGCTTGGCGAATACAGTTATGAAAAGTGGGGTGCGACGTGCACCGTGGCGGTCTACCCGATGAAGGTGACCCGGACCGTTCCGGAAGACGAGTGGGAGGAACGCCATCGCGGCCGCGCATGGATGCCGCCGGATGAGGCGGCAGACCGGCTGAAAGAGGAGGAGTTGCGACCGTTGGTGAAGACGCTGGAGAACCGGCTCTGAATCATGGCCAGGCTGATTGCCGCACTGGTGCGCCATGGCGAGTATCACCAGTTACAGGATACCCCCAGTGCCCATCAACCGTTTCCGCTCACTGACGAGGGTGAGCGGCAGGCACTTGCTGCAGCCAGGGAATTGCGTGCCGCCATTAGCCGTAATGACTGGGACCTGGAACCCGTGATCGACTCCTCGCGCATGCTCAGGGCCTGGCAGACGGCCGACATCTTTGCCGGCAACCTGGCCGGTGCCGCGTCCGAAGACCTGCGGATCGACAGCCACGACGTGCTGGCCGAGCGCAGTGTGGGCTGTGCCGCCAATCTCACCCGGGGGCAAATCGAGGCGATCCTGCACGATGACCCGCGCCTGGACCCGCCACCTGATGACTGGAAGGCCGATAGCCATTATTGCCTGCCGCTGCAGGGTGCGGAGTCTTTGCTGGAGGCCGGTCAACGCGTGGCGGTGCACCTGTCACAATCGATGGATGCGCTGCCGCAGAGTGGCCGGGACCGGCTGAAAATATTTGTCGGTCACGGTGCCGCCTTCCGTCATGCGGCACACCATATGGGCGTGCTTGCGTTCGGGCAGCTCCGCCAGCTCAGTATGTTTCACTGCCAGCCGGTTTTGATTGAATATTTGCCGAACGGTGACTGGCGTCATATCGGCGGTGACTGGAAGGTCCGTGATCAATGCGGCGGGTTTACGGACTAGAGTATTTGAATCATGCAACTGAAGGCCACCAGCAACTATCTGCCGCGCTACAAGGGGGCAGACCGGGTCCGCGCGAAGCTGCCCACCCGGGGCCAGGTATGGATGCTGGGGAAACATCATTCCGTCAGGAAGGACAAATATCACAGCGCTGCGTATGCCGAGGAAATACGCAAGGCTATCGGGCCGGACGCCTGGAAATGGCCAAAGCGGACGCTGTACTTCATTTCCGACATGCATGCCGATGCCGAGGCGTTTATCGCTTCACTGGTTGCCTCCGGAGGGGTAAAGAAGACGGGCCCGCGTGACAGGGACTTCAAGCTCACCAGGGAAGGGCGCAAGGCACGCTTCCTGATTGGCGGTGACTGTTTCGACAAGGGGCCAAGCACACTGCAGTTGCTGCGTGTTATCCGCCGGCTGATCGACCGTGGAGCAGATGTGCGATTGCTGGCCGGCAATCATGACATCCGCACGCTCCTGGGTTTCCGCGCTGTCGGGATGGAGCCGGATCCCAGGCATGACCACTTTTTCATTCGCATGGGGCCGAAGGTGGTGCCGTTGCTTGCCGAGATTTGCGACAACTACCTGCAGGGCAAGGGGGCGTTGCGCGGCGTGCCGGATACCCGCGAGTGCCGGCGTCGCCTGTATCCGCCACAGAGCTGGTTCGACGATTTTCCACAGCATGCCGTCTGGTCGATGCCGGATTCAACTATCGAGCGCGAAGTGGGCAGATTGCGCAAGAAGATGGAAACCTTCGAGGCGGACTGTGCCGGGGCCGGGCTGTCGTTGCGCATGGTGTATGCCGCAGTCAATAAATGGCAGGAGCTGTTTCTGCAGCCGAAGGGCGAATTCGCCTGGTTCTTCAGGGATATGAAGATCGGCCACCGGGAGGGTTCGTTTATTTTCGTGCACGCCGGCATCGATGACCAAATTGCGAAACTGGTCAGTGAGAAGGGGATCAGGCACATCAACCGGAAGTTCCGCAAGCAGTTGTACAAGGACCCGTTTGATTTCTATTACGGGCCGATGGCGAATATCATTCGAACCAAATACCGAAACGTCGATATGCCCCTGACCCGGCGCGGCGTAAAAATTCTGCGCAAGAAAAAGAACGGTATCCATGCCATTGTGCACGGTCACCGTAATCTGCTGAACGGGCAACGGGTCATGCTGCGCAAGGGGATTGTCAATTTCGAATGTGATACTACGCTGGATCGCAACTCGCGCAGGAAAGAGGGGCTCGGCGGGCATGGGGCAGCCGTGACCATCTTTCGCCCGGAGGGGGTGGTGATGGGGGTCAGCAGCGACTATCCTTATATCAAAGTGTTTGAACTATAGGCGGTTGTACGCAAGTCGGGATAGGGAATGGCAAACAGGAAAAAGCGCTTTCGATACCAGTCACTGAATGACAGCAAGTCCATACAGGCTGTACTGAAGGCCATTACGTCCGGGATTGCAAAGGGCAAGGTCACCTTCAGCGACGGGGACGAGAAGATCGTCATGCGCCCGGAGGGCATGCTGGACCTCAAGGTCACGGCCACACAGGAAGATGGCCATAACCGGTTCAGCATCAGGGTGAGCTGGCAAGTGGATGACGGGCGGTCAAACAAGAAGAAGTCGCTTTCTGTTAAATAACACGCGGGCGTAATTAACATGGGTGCAGGTGTTGTTCCGTTCTGTGTCAGTGACGGTGAAGTCCGGTTCCTGTTCCACAAGACGTTTTCCGGCAGGAGGGCCGGTTGCCTGGTGGACTTCGGTGGTGGTGCCGAGCCCGGTGAGAGTTACCGCCAGACCGCCATGCGCGAATTCGTCGAAGAGACGGAAACGATGTTCTTTGCCGAGAATCCTGCACAGGTCAGCCGCAGCCGGCAGCGCATCGAATCCCAGCTTGCGCTGGTCGGGGCCCTGTTCGACAGGACGCTTGATCGGCATCCTGACTGGTGGTGCTCCAGGCGGGGCGGGCAGCGCGACTGGAAAACGTTCTTTATCGAATTCGAATACCGGGATGTCGCGGCCATGAACAGGGAATGGCAGGCGGATGACGGCGCGCGCTTCACCAGGAGAAGGGAACTGGTCTGGGTTCCGGCGGCGACACTCTGCAGCTACTATAAAAGCTCGCCCGAGCGGCTGTGGAAGCGGGTGCGGCAGTTGCAGGGCGCAGTGAAAACGATACAGTCAATCGTCAGTTACACGCAGACACGTCAATAAAAACCCTGTAGCCTTGTGAGTGACGTGCCGACCTGCCGGTATGCGGGGGCAGTCGGGTTCCGGAGCAATGGCGAACCGCTCGCCCGGGCGTCGGCGGCTGGCTGCCGACCAGGTATGTGA
>JABDRC010000294.1 GCA_013041945.1 Halobacteria archaeon | reverse complement strand
CGCTTCATCGACTCGAAGAACTGGTCGTTGCTCTTGGTGGCCTTGAGCTTGTCGAGCAGGAACTCCATGGCGGCCAGCTCGTCCATCGGGTGCAGCAGCTTGCGCAGGATCCACATCTTCTGCAGTTCCTTCGGGTCGGTGAGCAGTTCCTCGCGGCGGGTGCCGGATCGGTTGAGGTTAATGGCGGGATAGACACGTTTCTCGGCGATACGGCGGTCGAGGTGGATCTCGTGGTTGCCGGTGCCCTTGAATTCCTCGTAGATCACGTCGTCCATGCGTGAACCCGTGTCGACCAGCGCGGTCGCCAGGATGGTCAGGCTGCCGCCTTCCTCGATGTTGCGCGCGGCACCGAAGAAGCGTTTCGGGCGCTGCAGGGCGTTGGCATCGACACCACCGGTCAGCACCTTGCCGGAGGAGGGCACCACGGTGTTGTAGGCGCGGCCGAGGCGGGTGATGGAATCAAGCAGGATCACGACATCGCGCTTGTGCTCGACCAGGCGCTTGGCCTTTTCGATGACCATCTCGGCGACCTGTACGTGACGGCTGGCCGGCTCGTCAAAGGTGCTGGAGACGACCTCACCCTGCACCGAGCGTGACATCTCGGTGACTTCCTCTGGCCGCTCGTCAATCAGCAGCACGATCATGTAGACCTCGGGGTGATTCGAGACAATGGATTGGGCCACATTCTGCAGCAGCATGGTTTTACCGGCCTTTGGTGGCGATACGATCAGGCCGCGCTGGCCCTTGCCCAGCGGTGCCACCAGATCGATGATGCGCGCGGTAATGTCCTCGGTGCTGCCGTTGCCGCGTTCCAGCCCCAGCCGTTCGTTGGGGTGCAGCGGCGTGAGGTTTTCGAAGGCGACCTTGTTCTTGGCCTGCTCGGGCTTCTCGTAGTTGATCTCGCTGACTTTGAGCAGCGCAAAGTAGCGTTCGCTGTCCTTCGGCGGCCGGATCTTGCCGTCGACGGTATCGCCGGTGCGCAGGCTGAAACGACGGATCTGGCTGGGCGAAACGTAGATGTCGTCCGGTCCGGCGAGGTAGGAACTGTCCGCCGAGCGCAGAAAGCCGAAGCCATCCTGCAGGATTTCCAGTACGCCATTGCCAAAAATGTCCTCGCCCTTTTTGGCGTGCGACTTGAGGATGGAAAAGATGATGTCCTGCTTGCGGGAACGGGCGGTGCCCTCGATGCCCATTTTCTGGGCGATCTCGATCAGTTCAGTGGCAGGTTTCAGCTTGAGTTCGGACAGGTTCATAGAGTGCCTTTGGAGTGTTTTCGATCAATTATCATGAAGGCCTTCGGGGCCGGGGGAGAGAGAGTCAGCAGGTACGTTATTCACACAACAGCGACTGCAGGTCAGGGCAGGCCATGCGACTGCACCAGTGTGTGTAGAAGTTCGTGTACCCTCGTTGTTAAAGAATGTGGTTGTGTCAGATATTGCTGTCGATAAAAGCGGTCAGTTGTGATTTCGACAGGGCGCCGACCTTGGTCGCTTCCACGTTGCCGTCCTTGAACAGCATCAGGGTCGGTATGCCGCGAATCCCGTATTTCGGCGGTGTCTGCGGATTGTCATCGATGTTGAGTTTCGCGACCGTGATCTTGCCACCGTACTCACTGGCGATTTCTTCCAGGATTGGCGCAATCATTTTGCAGGGGCCGCACCACTCTGCCCAGTAATCGACAAGTACCGGGCTGGATGACTTGATCACGTCATCTTCGAAGGAATCGTCGGTCAGTTGCAAAATCTGTTCACTCACTGTTTGAAATCTCCTGTGAAGATAGTCGCTGTATGGTGCGCATGGAGGGCAGGCCGTGCCCGCAAGGTTATGTAACTAAAAATGGAAATCTGTTTTGATAGCCGGGGCCCGGCAGTGTGCGTACCCGAGCCGGCTACTTGATATGCAAGTTGTAATATTATTGCACGTTTGTTGCGGCCTATTTCAGCTTAATTCCGTTCAATTTACAAGCCCGGCAATCACATTTGTTCCACCCGGGCGGCCGGACTGTGACGCGCTGCCCTGTCGGCAGGGGCCACGGTCAGTGGTACCCTGTCGGCCCGGTTCGCCCCGGTCATTACAGCGGACAATACGACGGCCGGGACAATATATGTGAAACTATCGATAGCATATTAACAACCATCTGAAATATAATACGAAATTTACAGCCCACGCCCTTGCGGCGACCCGGAATTTCCCTGCCATGTCTGAAACCCATCTGACCGACACTGCGTACAGCAGTTTTTCTCTTCCCGTAGAATTGATGCAAGGCATTGATGACGCAGGATTTTCCTTGTGCACGCCGATCCAGGCGGAGGCCCTGCCAGTGGCGCTTGCCGGCCAGGACGTGGCCGGGCAGGCCCAGACCGGCACGGGCAAGACCGCGGCCTTCCTGGTGGCGGTCTACAATCACCTGCTGAGTCATCCGCCGGATGCGAGCCGCCAGAAGAATCAGCCGCGTGCCCTGATCCTGGCACCGACGCGCGAACTGGCGATCCAGATCCGGGACGACGCCGAGGTGATCGGCAAGCATACCGGCCTCAACCTGGCGATTGCCTACGGCGGGACCGGCTACGACGAGCAGCGCGATGCGATCGCCGCCGGGGTGGATATCCTGGTCGGGACGCCGGGACGCCTGATCGACTATTTCAAGCAGCATGTCTACAACCTGAAGCAGATCCAGGCGCTGGTGCTGGACGAGGCGGACCGCATGTTCGACCTCGGTTTTATCAAGGATATCAGGTTCCTGCTGCGACGCTGCCCGCCCCCGGACCAGCGCCTGGGGCTGCTGTTTTCCGCCACGCTGTCGCACCGGGTGCAGGAACTGGCCTACGAGCACATGAACCAGCCGGTCCACGTGGACGTGGTGCCGGAGAAGGTGACCGCCGACCGGGTCCGCCAGGTGTTGTATCACACTGCCAATGAGGAGAAGATTCCCCTGCTGGTCGGCATTCTGAACCATACCGATCCGCATCGCAGCATCGTATTCGTCAACACCAAGCGCGCGGCCGACCGGGTGTGGTCCTACCTGGAAGGAAACGGCTTCAAATGTGCGGTCCTGTCCGGGGATGTCCCGCAGAAAAAGCGGCAGCGGCTGCTGAAAGAGTTCCAGACCGGAAAATTGCCGGTGCTGATAGCAACGGATGTAGCCGCACGCGGCCTGCATATCCCGGATGTCAGCCACGTATTTAATTATGATTTGCCGCAGGATGCCGAAGATTATGTACATCGGATAGGGCGAACGGCCCGGGTGGGCAAGGACGGCGATGCCATCAGTTTCGCCTGTGAGAACTTCGTCTACTCGCTGCCCGAGATCGAGGCCTTTCTTGGACACAAGATACCGGTCGAGGCCGTACCGGATGGCTATATCGCGGTTCTCAAGCCGCCGGTAAAAATCGATCGTCCTCCGCGGCGCCCCGGTGGCGGTCGCGGCAAGCCGGGTGGTCGCCGTCCCGGCGGGGGCGGCAAGCCGGGCAGGCGGCGCAGGTGACTGCAACCCTGACCCGCAGGAACTGACTGGAGCATTACCCGAACCTGGACCGACATGAGTTCACTAGCGCTGAAACAGGCTGATTTACTGAGGATCCTGCAAGCCGGGAACGTGAAGTACGTCATGCTCGGCATCAACCTGCTGCTGGTGGTGTGGATTGCCGCGCAACTGGCGACGTTGACGTGGGGGCTGCTGGCGCCGGCTGCCGAGGATGCGCCGGTCGTGAATGTTGCGCGCAATATGCCGGTACAGCCGGATCAGGACAGGCGGCTGATCGCCCAGATGCCCGGCTGGCACCTGATGGGCGTCGTGACCCGGACCGTCGCGCCGGCCAAAACTGCCGTACCGGAGAATGCGCCCGATACCCGCCTGAAACTGACCCTGCGCGGTGCACTGGCATCGGATGATCCGGCCAATGCACGCGCCATCATCGCGGACCCGAAGGGCCAGGACGAGCAGTACTCGATCGGTGATACCCTGCCGGGCAATGCGGAACTGAGCGAAATCTATCCGGACCGTGTCATCCTGAAACGCAGCGGGCGTTATGAAACACTGCGCCTGCCGGTGGACACTCAGCCGGCAGACAACAGCAGTGCGTCGCGGCGCAGGGCTCAGCCGGCCCGCCGGGTCGGTTTGGCACGTGGCAATCCGCAGCAGCGGCTTGTTGCCGTCAGGCAGCAGCTGAAACAGAATCCGAGGAACATGCAGGGTTTGCTGCGGGCATCGGTGCACAAGGACGGAGCAGGCAAGATGATTGGCTACGCGCTTTCGCCGGGCAACGACCCCGCCCTGTTTGCCGAAATGGGGCTGCTGGACGGTGATGTGGTACTCCAGGTCAATGATATGGTGCTCAGTGACCCGAACAACGGTGCCAGGGCATTACAGGCACTGCGCAGCGGCGAACCCGTTTCGGTGATGTTGCTGCGCGATGGCCAGGAGCAGCTGGTCTCGCTCGATGGCTTGTGAGCGTCGGGTAAAGGCCATTGAAATCAGGCAAGATGTGCATCACCGGGTCGATATTCAGGTTACGAAACATATAGAATTGGTGCAGGTGTCGAGGGACAAGGAATGAATTTTTCGGGATATCTGGTTTCAGCCGTACTGATGTGCTTCGCACTGGCGCTGCCGGTGCACGCAGAGACGGTGACGCTGAACCTGAAGGATGCCGATATCAGTGCCCTGATCAGCACCGTTGCCGAGGTGTCCAACAAGAATTTTATTGTCGATCCGCGCGTCAAGGGCAAGGTGACGGTGGTGTCCTCGCAGCCCATGAACAGTGACGAGGTCTACCAGGTCTTTCTGTCCATCCTGAAGGTACATGGCTACGCGGCCGTGCCGAGCGGCGAGGTTATCAAGATCGTCCCGGACGTCAATGCCAAGCAGGACGGGATCCCCACCACCACGGACCGCAATCCGGGGCGCGGCGACCAGATGGTCACGCGCGTGGTGCAGGTCGACAATGTCGCCGCCGCGCAGCTGGTGCCGATTCTCCGGCCGCTGGTTCCGCAACAGGGTCACCTGGCGGCCTATCCGGCGACCAACGTGCTGATCATTTCCGACCGTGCCATCAACGTCGAGCGGCTCGTCAGCATCATTCGCCGCATCGACCAGGTCAGCGACAGCGAGATCGAGGTGATTGCGCTGTCGCATGCCTCGGCGAACGAGGTCGTGCGTGTGCTCAACAGCCTGTCGCGTGCCACCCCGGCCACGGCCCCCGGCGGCAAGGCCGGCGCCGGCGGCGGGCAGGTGCTGGTTGCCGACGAGCGCACCAACAGCGTATTGCTGGGCGGTGACCGGGCGATGCGCCTGCGCATGCGCGCGATCATTTCCCATCTCGACACCCCGCTCGACAGCGGCGGCAACACCGACGTGGTTTACCTGCGCTATGCCGATGCCACCAAGCTGGTCGGCGTCTTGACCGGCGTGGGCAAGATCGAGGCGCAGGGCGCTGCCCAGGGCAAGGGTGCGGGGGCGGCCACGCGCAGCAATTTCGATATCCAGGCCGACGAGGCCACCAATGCGCTGGTGATCACGGCGCCGCCGGACATTATGAAGTCCATCAAGCGGGTCATCGGCCAGCTCGATATCCGCCGTGCGCAGGTGCTGATCGAAGCCGTGATTGCAGAGGTGTCCGGCGACCTGGCGCGTGAACTGGGTGT
>JABDRC010000293.1 GCA_013041945.1 Halobacteria archaeon | reverse complement strand
CTCCCGGTCCAGGTACTCTTAATGCAGCCTATGAAGTCGAGATCGATCCCTGGGTATTCATGCTCAGCGTCGGCAAGAAGTTCTGATCTATCGGCCGGTTTTCCGGGAATGCCCGGAAAACCGGTATGATCGATGGTGCGGGGCACAAGCCCCGCAAGTGGTATCCAATCACGAGGGCATTGACCTATGGTGCTGCAACATGTCTGGGGTCTGTTCGTCAATCCAAAGCGCGAGTGGGTCGCCATCCGCGATGACAAGTGCACGATCGGCAAGTGTTACGCCGTCCATGTGCTGATCCTGGCGGCGATTCCCGCCATCTCGGGATTTATCGGCACGACCCAGTTCGGCTGGTCGATTGGCGTCGGCGAACCGGTCAAGCTGACCGTGCAGAGCGCCGGCATGATCGCGGTGCTCTACTACCTGGCGATGCTGGTGGGTGTCTACTCGCTCGGCTGGATGATCCACTGGATGGGTGAGACCTACGGTGCCAGGGTGCCTTTGTCTCAGTGCGTGGTACTGGCTGCTTACATCGCAACCCCGCTGTTTCTCATCGGCATCATGGAACTGTACCCGGTGCTGTGGGTAAACATGGTGGTCGGGATACCGGCGCTGGCCTACACCGTCTATCTGTTATATAGCGGCGTCCCCATCATGATGGGGATCTCGGAAGACCGCGGTTTCCTGTTTTCCAGTGCAGTGCTGGCCGTCGGGCTGGTGGCCTTCGTTGCCCTGCTGGCCATCACGGCGATCCTCTGGGGCATGGGTCTCGAGCCGCAGTTCACGCAATAGCCGTTAATTGATATTTAGCGGTTGATAATATCCTGATACAGTAATGCACTGTCGTAACCTGCTGCTTTTTTGAGAAATTACAGGGAGCCAAGCATGGCGGAACAGCAAACTTACAACTATACGGTGGTCAGGCAGTTCTCCATCATGACCATTGTCTGGGGTATCGTGGGCATGCTGGTGGGTGTGCTGATCGCCGCCCAACTGGCCTGGCCGGTACTGAACTTCGATATCCCCTGGCTGACCTTCGGGCGCCTGCGACCGCTGCATACCAATGCCGTGGTCTTTGCCTTCGGTGGCTGTGCCCTGTTTGCTACCTCCTATTATGTCGTGCAGCGCACCTGTCACACCCGGCTGGCGTTCGGCCCCCTGGCCGCCTTTACCTTCTGGGGCTGGCAACTGGTCATCCTGCTGGCGGCGATCACCCTGCCACTCGGTATCACCAGCAGCAAGGAATACGCCGAGCTCGAATGGCCGATCGATATCCTGATTACCCTGGTCTGGGTGTCCTACGCCCTGGTGTTTTTCGGCACCATCCTCAAGCGCCGGGTGCCGCATATCTATGTGGCTAACTGGTTCTTCGGTGCGATGATTATCACCGTCGCCATGCTGCACCTGGTCAACAGCGTCGCGGTGCCGGTCTCGCTGCTCAAGTCCTACTCGGCCTATGCCGGCGTGCAGGACGCCATGATTCAGTGGTGGTACGGGCATAACGCCGTGGGCTTTTTCCTGACGGCGGGCTTTCTCGGCATAATGTACTACTTCGTGCCCAAGCAGGCCGGTCGCCCGGTGTACTCCTACCGCCTGTCGGTGGTGCACTTCTGGGCGCTGATCTTCACCTACATCTGGGCCGGTCCGCATCACCTGCACTACACTGCGCTGCCGGACTGGGCGCAGTCGCTGGGCATGGTCATGTCGCTGATCCTGCTGGCACCGAGCTGGGGCGGCATGATCAACGGCATCATGACGCTGTCCGGGGCCTGGGAGAAGCTGCGTACCGACCCGGTGCTGCGCCTGCTGATCGTGTCGATCTCCTTCTACGGCATGTCCACCTTCGAGGGACCGATGATGTCCATCAAGACAGTCAATGCGCTGTCGCACTACACCGACTGGACCATCGGCCACGTGCATTCCGGTGCACTCGGCTGGGTCGCGCTGGTGTCGATGGGCAGTCTCTACTACCTGATCCCGCGCCTGTTCGGGCGTGAGCTGTACAGCCTGAAGCTGGTCGAGGTGCATTTCTGGACCGCAACCATCGGCATTGTGCTGTACATCACCTCGATGTGGGTTGCCGGCATCATGCAGGGCCTGATGTGGCGCGCCACCAATACCGACGGCACGCTGACCTACAGTTTCGTCGAGTCGGTCCAGGCCATGCATCCGTATTACATCGTGCGCTTCCTGGGCGGTGCGTTCTTCCTGTTCGGTTCGCTGGTGATGGCCTGGAACCTGTGGAAAACCATCAAGGGTGCACAGCCGGCAGTTGGCACCATCCCTGAACCGGCTGCGGCTCATTAAGGAGACGATCATGGCATCTGGACACGAGAAAGTTGAAAAGAATATTGGCTTGATGATCGTGCTGATCCTCGTGGTGGTCTCGATCGGCGGCCTGGTGCAGATCGTCCCGCTGTTCTTCCAGCAGTCGACCACGGAGGCGGTGGCCGGGCTCGAGCCTTATTCGCCGCTGCGGCTTGCCGGGCGTGATATCTATGTTCGAGAGGGTTGCTATACCTGTCACTCACAGATGATCCGGCCGTTTCGCGCCGAGACCGAGCGCTACGGCCATTACTCGGTCGCCGGCGAATTCGTCTATGACCGTCCCTTCCAGTGGGGTTCCAAGCGTACCGGTCCGGACCTGCAGCGGGTCGGCGGTCGCTACAGTGATGAATGGCACCGTGTCCACCTGGTCAATCCGCGCGACGTCGTACCGGAATCCATTATGCCCGGTTACCCGTGGCTGGAAGAGAATGCCGCGGACGCCTCTGTCATCAGCAAGAAGATGGAGGTCCTGAGGATGCTGGGTGCCCCGTATTCGGATGAGGAGATCAACAATGCTCCGCAGGCACTGGAAGGCAAGACCGAGATGGATGCCATGATCGCGTACCTGCAGGGCCTTGGCACGACGATCAAGATGCGGAGATAGCGGTTATGGATTACTCGTTGATTCAGTCGATCTGGACCATCGTGGTGATGGTGCTGTTCATCGGCATCGTGATCTGGGCCTGGAGTGGCAAGCGAAAAAAACGATTCGACGAGGCGGCGAACCTTCCTTTTACAGAAGATGACATGACATCAGTTGATACAACGACTGAGGAGAAAACCCATGGCTGATTTCACCAGCGGCTTCTGGAACTGGTACATCATTATCCCGACCATTGCCGGAATTATTGCCTGCTTTGTCATGATCCGCTGGCTATCGAGCGGGATCAGCCCGGAAGAAACCGGCAAGGAAATGGACCATGTCTGGGACGAGGACCTGGTCGAACTCAATAATCCACTGCCGCGCTGGTGGCTGATGATGTTTTACATCACCCTGTTCTTCGGCATCGGTTACCTGACTCTGTATCCGGGGCTGGGCTCCTTTGCAGGCCTGCTTGGCTGGTCGTCGACCGGCGAAGGTTCCCAGTACGAGCGCGAGATGGCCCTGGCAGACAGCAGGTTTGGCCCGTTGTTCGAGAGATACCGTGACATGAATATTGTCGCCGTGGCGGACGACGAGCAGGCGCGCCGCATGGGAGAGCGGCTGTTCGTCAACTACTGCGCTACCTGCCATGGATCGGATGCACGCGGTGCACCCGGCTTCCCCAACCTGCGCGATAATGACTGGCTGTATGGCGGCGATCCGGCCGTGATCGAACAGACCATCCTCGACGGGCGCAGCGGCGTCATGCCGGCGTGGGAGGCTGCACTGGGTGCCGGGGGTGTTGCCGACATGACGGAGTACGTGTTCAGCCTGAGCGGGCGCAAGGTTGATGATGCCGCCGCCGCTAGCGGCAAGAAAAAATATGCACAGATGTGCGCGTCCTGCCACGGCGCGGACGGCACCGGTAACCACGCACTGGGTGCGCCGAACCTGACGGACAACATCTGGCTGTACCGCGGTTCGCGCAAGCAAGTCATGGAGAGTATCGCCAGGGGGCGCAACGGCCAGATGCCACCGCACCGCGAGTTTCTCGGCGAGGACAAGAGCCACCTGCTGGCGGCTTACGTATACAGCCTGCAGACCGGGCAGGAAGCCGATGAGTAACGCGCGTTTGCCGTGCACTGAAGATTTGATATGGCTGAAGAACAGATACCAAAAATACAGCAGTGCATCGCAGTGCTGTGGCCGTCTTTCCTGGTCGCCATTATAGCGACCGGCCTGTTCTTCTCGGCGTTTGACCCGGACGATCTTTTCCCGTTCGGTAACGAGACCGGCATCAGCCGGCTGGGGGCTTACTCAATTGGTTTTCTCGCATTCTGGCTTGTGTCGGCCGTTTCCGGTGTCGGCACGCTCTATTTTGCGGTGACCAACTGTATGCGGCAAAAGCGTTAGGGAGGTTCAATGGCAACTCCCGGTGCGGCCCGCAAGACCGACGAACAGGTCGAACAGTCCCTCTACGCCAAGGCGGAGAAGATCTACCCGCGCGAGGTGCATGGCCTGTATGCCCGCCTGCGCGTGCTGGGCGTGCTCTGTCTGCTCGGACTTTATTACATCCTGCCCTGGATCCGGTGGGAGGGGCACCAGGCGCTGTTGTTCGACCTGCCGGCGCGTAAATTCCATATCTTCTTCATTACCCTGTGGCCACAGGACTTCATCTACCTGGCAGCACTGCTGATCATCGCCGGACTGACGCTGTTCTTCGTGACGGCGCTGTGGGGGCGTATCTGGTGTGGCTATGCCTGTCCGCAGACGGTGTGGACCGAGGCCTTCCTGTGGATCGAACGCAAGATCGAGGGCACCCGCATGCAGCAGCAGAAGCTGGATGCGCAGCCGATGAATGCGCGCAAGTTTCGCATCAAGGCCACCAAGCAGTTCCGGTGG
>JABDRC010000292.1 GCA_013041945.1 Halobacteria archaeon | reverse complement strand
TCGGCGCGTGCCGGTGAGCATGTGGTAGTGCAGGGCGAGATCGAGCTGGCGGAAATAAAATTCGGCCGGCGGCGTTCGCTGCTGGTGCGTATCAGTGACGGCACCGGTTCGCTGACACTGCGTTTTTTTCATTTTAATAAACAGCAGCAGGCCGGTTTCGTGCGCGGCCACGGTATCCGCTGTTTTGGCGAGGTGCGCAGCGGTCCGCTGACACTGGAGATGATCCATCCCGAGTACCAGCTTGTTGATCCGGATGCAGTACTCGAGCATGTGGATCATCTGACACCGATCTATCCTGCCACCGGGGGCGTGCACCAGTTGACGTTGCGCGCCCTGACCGGGCAGGCGCTGAAATACCTGGAAGGAGGTGAGGTCGGACTGGTTGACTGGCTGCCAGCGGAACTGGTGCGCCGTTTCAGGATGACCTCGCTGCCGGCCGCGCTGCGCTACGTGCACCGGCCGCCGCCGGATGCCTTGCTTGAATTGCTGGCCACCGGCAGTCACCCGGCACAGCAGCGGCTCGCCTTCGAGGAGCTGCTGGCGCATCACCTGAGCCTGAAGCGCCTGCGCGAGCGCGCCGTACACACGGCCGCACCGGTGTTGCAGGATGCGTCCGGCCTGGTGCAGGCGTTCACGGGGCAATTGCCGTTTGCCCTGACCGCTGCACAACAACGCGTCATCGACGAAATTACTGTCGACCTGCAGCAGCCGCACCCGATGGCGCGGCTGGTGCAGGGCGATGTGGGTTCCGGCAAGACAGTGGTGGCTGCGTGCGCCGCACTCACCGCCGTGTCTGCCGGTTACCAGGTAGCGCTGATGGCACCGACCGAGTTGCTGGCCGAGCAGCACCTTCGCAGTTTCAGTGGCTGGCTGGAACCGCTGGGTGTCACACTGGCCTGGCACGCGGGCAAGACGCGTGGCAAGGCGCGCGAGGCCGCCCTGGCGGATATTGCCGGCGGCACGGCGAGCGTTGCCATCGGTACCCATGCCCTGTTCCAGCAGGACGTGGAATTCGCGCAGCTCGGGCTGGTCATCATCGACGAGCAGCACCGCTTCGGTGTGCACCAGCGGCTGGCCCTGCGCGACAAGGGACGGGTGTCATCGCAACGCCCGCACCAGCTGGTGATGACCGCAACCCCGATCCCGCGCACGCTGGCCATGACGGTGTATGCCGATCTCGACACCTCGATCATCGACGAGCTGCCGCCCGGCCGGCAGCCGGTCAGGACAGTGGCCGTCAGCCAGGAGCGGCGCGAGGAAGTGATGCAGTCGGTGCGCAAGGCGTGCGCCGCCGGACAGCAGGCCTACTGGGTCTGCACCCTGATCGAGGAGTCCGAGGTACTGCAGTGCCAGGCCGCGGAAAACACCGCGACCCTGCTGGCAGAGTCATTGCCGGAACTGTCCATCGGCCTCATCCACGGGCGTTTGAAGGCGGCGGACAAGGAGCGTTTGATGGGCGCCTTCAAGGCCGGCGAACTCGACCTGCTGGTTGCCACGACCGTGATCGAGGTCGGCGTGGATGTGCCCAATGCCACGCTGATGATTATCGAGAATCCCGAGCGGCTGGGCCTGGCGCAGCTGCACCAGTTGCGCGGGCGGGTCGGCCGCGGCAGCGGGCTAAGCAGTTGTGTGTTGCTGTACCAGCCGCCCCTGTCGGAGAATGCGCGCGACCGCCTGGCCGCGCTGCGCGAGACCGGTGACGGTTTCGAGATCGCACGGCGCGACATGGAACTGCGCGGGCCGGGTGAGGTGCTGGGCACGCGCCAGACCGGCGAGATGCAGTTTCATATCGCCGATCTGTTGAGGGACGAGGAACTGCTGTCCGCCGTGGAGCAGGCTGCCGGTCAGTTGCAGCAGCTTGCCCCGGACAATATTGCGCCACTGATCCGGCGCTGGCTGGGCGAAACGGCGTATCTGGGAGAGGTGTAGGAGCGGACGTTGTCCGCGAACGGGTTGGTCTGTATCGTTCGCGCATGCCTGCGCTCCTACATTAATAGATTATTCGAAGAATGCCATGACCCGCTGGAAACCGAACCGTCATTACCTGCGTGCGGATATACCGCGTCCCCTGTGCAGCTGGTTGCTGGATACCGCCTCGCTCACCATGCGCCTGCAGCAACTGTGCCCGGGCGAGTTTCGCGTACGGGTGCTGGCGCAGGTCACCGGTCGCCCGACACTCGACGAGGCACGCGCACTGGGTATGAGACAGGGCGCCAGGGCCATCATTCGCCAGGTGCAGCTGCTGTGCGACGGACAACCCTGGGTCTATGCGCGCACCATTATCCCGCTGACCTCGCTGCGCGGCCGCCTGCGCCGGCTCGCACACCTGGGGACCCGGCCGCTGGGCGGCATGCTGTTCGCGGATCGGGGCATGCGGCGCGAGATCGTCGAACTGGCCCGTATCCACAAGGGGCAGGAGCTGTTTGCAACGGCCACGCGCGGCCTGCGCTCGAAGCCGCCCGCCGTCTGGGGGCGCCGTGCGGTGTTCCGGATTGCACACAGGCCACTGCTGGTCACTGAAGTCTTCCTGCCGGCCTTCCCGGCGGACACGGCGACGGCACCCCTGTGGAAAAGCCGCTGACAATCCGCATACTGGACCCATGGTAAATGACCTGACCGAACGTCTGCACGAATACGCCATCCTGATGCGGCTGAACAGGCCGATCGGCATCTACCTGTTGCTATGGCCCACCTTGTGGGCGCTGATGATCGCCGGCGAGGGCAAGCCGGATACAAAAGTCCTGTTGATCTTCATCGCCGGGGTGGTATTGATGCGCTCCGCCGGCTGCGTCATCAATGATTATTTTGATCGTGACTTCGACCGGCATGTCTCCCGTACGCGCAATCGACCGCTGACCTCCGGGCGGGTGTCCACCCGGGAAGCCCTGTTCCTGTTTGGCGCATTGTGCCTGCTGGCGCTGATACTCGTACTGCAACTGAACCGGCTAACCATCATGCTGTCGGCCGTCGGTGCACTGCTGGCGGTAATTTACCCGTACATGAAGCGCGTCACCAACCTGCCGCAGGTCGTGCTTGGCGCTGCATTCGGCTGGTCCGTGCCAATGGCGTTTGCCGCACAAACCGGCACGGTGCCGCAGATCGCCTGGCTGATGTTTACCGCCACGGTACTGTGGACAACGGCCTATGACACCATGTACGCCATGGTGGATCGCCAGGACGATATTGCACTGGGGCTGAAATCGACGGCCATCCTGTTCGGCGATGCAGACCGCGCAGTGATCGGCGGGTTGCAGCTGTGTGTACTGGTCTGCCTGCTCATGATCGGCTACCAGGCGGAACTGGGTCTTTACTATTACGCGGGTCTTGCAATGGCGACGGGTCTCGGCGTGTACCAGCAGCGCCTGATCCGGTTCCGGGAGCGTGACGGCTGCTTCCGGGCCTTCCTCAATAATCACTGGTTGGGTCTGGCGGTGTTCATCGGCATATGGCTGGATTACGCATCAGGCTAGCGCGGGATACGCATCATTTTCCGTGCCGGACGGCACGCGCAATTACCCAGACCTCGACGTTTCCGGCACCCGCGCGCTTCAGAACACGCGCCAGTTCGCTGGCCGTACAGCCCGTGGTCATGACATCGTCGACGATGGCCACGTGTGCCATGGGCGCGGCGCCGGTTACGGCAAACGCATTGCGCACATTCAGCCGCCGCGCGGTCGTACCGAGCAGTGATTGCGCCTCGGTCCGGCGCGTGCGGCGGCACAGGCCATGATTCAGCGGTATCCCCAGGGCCCTGCCCAGCGGCCGGGCGATCTCGACGGCCTGGTTGTAGCCGCGTTCACGCAGTCGTGTCGGGTGCAGCGGCATCGGCACCAGCAGGCCGGGCAGGGGCGCCGTGCGTCCACGAAGTTCCTGTGCCAGCAGGCCGGCCAGCAGCGGACCCATGCCGGGATCGCGGGCGAACTTCAGGCGTTTCAGCAGAAAATCCAGCGGTGGCTGGTAATGGAACAGCGCGGTCGCATGATCGAACGGCGGTGGCTGGCGCTGACAACGGCCGCAGCGTCGCGGGGCTTCGCCGGACAGCGGGCGGGCGCACTGGCGACAGCCGTGTATCAGCCGCGGCAGATCATGACGGCAGCCCGTACAGAGTGCCGGGCCGGCGCCGGTCCGTGCACCGCACAGGCGACAGGCCGGCGGGAACAGACTGTCCAGCAGCTGCCCGCCCCACTTGTAAACCTTCACGCGGCCGCCTGGTTGACAGATTTCGGCATTGGTTCCATAGTCTGTGGCCATTACGAATGCAGGTGAAAATACTATGACGAGGCCCGTTACCCGTCTGTCGGAGAAAGCTGCCAGTCCTGTCCGCCATGACTGGACGCGTGACGAGGTGCATACAATATTCGGTATGCCCTTCAACGAGTTGCTGTTCCGTGCCCAGGGCGTGCACCGGGAACATTTTGACCCCAACGCCGTTCAGGTCAGTACCCTGCTGAGTATCAAGACGGGCGGATGTCCGGAGGACTGCAGCTATTGCCCGCAGAGCGTGCATTTCGATACCGGGCTGGAGCCGGAACGCCTGATGGATGTCGAGGCCGTCGTCACCGCGGCCCGGCGCGCGAAGGCGGCCGGCGCCTCGCGCTTCTGCATGGGCGCCGCCTGGCGCAATCCGAAGGGCAGGAATTTCGAGCGCGTGCTGGAGATGGTGACGCGCGTCCGTGCCGAGGGCCTGGAGACCTGTGCCACGCTGGGCATGCTGGATGAAACGCAGGCGGCTGATCTCGGGCAGGCCGGTCTGGACTATTACAACCATAACCTCGACACCTCGCCGGAGTTTTACGGCGAGATCATTTCCACGCGGACCTATGATGACCGGCTCGATACCCTCAGGCATGTGCGTGAGGCCGGTATCAACGTCTGCTGCGGCGGCATCGTCGGGCTCGGCGAGAGCCGTGAAGACCGCGTCTCCATGCTGTGCGAGCTGGCCAATCTGCCGGAGCATCCGGGCAGTGTGCCCGTCAACCGGCTGGTGAAGGTCGAGGGTACGCCACTGCAGGCGCAGGCTGACGTCGATGCGATCGAGTTCGTCCGCACCATTGCCACGGCACGTATCCTCATGCCGGCCTCGCATGTGCGCCTGTCCGCGGGGCGCACGGAGATGAGCGAGGAGATGCAGGCGCTGTGTTTCTTTGCCGGCGCAAATTCGATTTTCTATGGTGAGAAACTGCTGACCACGGGAAACCCGGACACTGCAAATGATGATGCATTGCTTGCGAAGCTGGGTATGCATACGGTGTGACCGCATTTAAATGACCTTGTAGGAGCGGACGTTGTCCGCGAATACGCTTCGCGTATATCGTTACATTCGCGCATGCCTGCGCTCCTACAGGTTCGATCGGCAATGATTACAATGAAAAACCTCGCCGAACAACTCGAACGCCGCAGGCAGGACAGCCTGTACCGGGTGCGCGCTGTGCTGGACGGACCACAAGGGCCGGAAGTTTCCGTCAACGGCAATTCACTGCTTTCATTTTGCAGCAATGACTACCTGGGGCTGGCTGACCATCCGGACATCATCGATGCCTTTCATCGCGGCCTCGACCGGTACGGCGCCGGCAGCGGTGCGTCACACCTGGTTACCGGCCACAGCCGGGCGCATCATGAACTGGAAGCGGCGCTGGCGGAATTCGTGCAGCGCCCGCGCGCGTTGCTGTTCTCCACCGGTTACATGGCCAACCTCGGCGTGATGTCGGCATTGCTCGGCCGGGGCGACCGCATCTTCGAGGACCGTCTCAACCATGCCTCCCTGCTGGACGGCGCGCGCCTCAGCGATGCGCGCCTGCAGCGCTATGCACATGCTGACGTCCCTGCGCTCGATGCGGCACTGGCATCCGCGCCGCCGGGTGAATACCTGGTCGCGACCGATGGTGTATTCAGCATGGACGGCGACGTGGCGCCACTGGCGGAGTTGTCCGCATCGGCAGCATCGCATGCGGCCTGGTTCATGGTGGATGATGCCCATGGCCTCGGTGTGCTGGGTCCCGGGGGGCGCGGCTCGGTCGCGGCTGCCGGCCTGGACCTGCAAGCGGTCCCGGTTCTCGTCGGCACCCTCGGCAAGGCCTTCGGCACGTTCGGTGCTTTCGTTGCCGGCAGCGAGGAACTGATCGAGACGCTGATACAGGCCGCGCGCACCTATATCTATACCACCGCACTGCCGCCTGCCGTCGCGGTCGCCACCCGCACCGCACTGCAACACGTGCGTGACGATGAATGGCGACGCGACCGCCTGGCCGTACTGGTTGCGCGTTTTCGCGCAGGGGCCGCGCAGCTCGGCCTTCAGCTTGCGGACACGGCGACACCCATACAACCGCTCCTGGTCGGTAAGGCAAGGGACGCCCTGGCGCTGAGTGAAGCGCTGCGTGCGCAGGGAATCCTCGTGACCGCAATCCGGCCACCGACCGTGCCGGAGGGCACGGCACGCCTGCGGATTACCTTTTCCGCCGCGCACACCGAGGCACAGGTCGACCGTCTGCTGGATGCCCTTGAAAAATCTTTTGCCACAGAGATCACAGAGAAATAAAAATTCTTGAAAAATTATTCGAGCTGAATTTCCATTTCTCTATCTCTGAAACAACGTAACATCTGGAATTATTGGTATTGGAAAGGTTTTGTATTTCTCTGTGTCCTCTGTGGCGATATGTTTCTAAGAATTTATACACACAAACAACCCGTAGCGGCCCGGAACTGATAAAATAATTCCCGTCCATTACAGCGCATTGAAAGGTTTTGTATTTCTCTGTGTCCTCTGTGATCTCTGTGGCGATATGTTTTTATGACTTTACATACAAAAACAACCGGCAGCGGCCCCGAACTGCTACTGATCCACGGCTGGGGTCTGCACAGCGGCATCTGGGACGGGCTCATGCCGCTGCTCGAGACACAGCTGCGCGTGACCCGTGTCGATCTGCCCGGACACGGCCGCAGTGCGTGGTACGGTGAGACAAGTCTCGATGACATGGTCGATGCGGTCAGTGAAGTCGC
>JABDRC010000291.1 GCA_013041945.1 Halobacteria archaeon | reverse complement strand
GATTGTCGGTGACGTCTCCATCCTCGCTTCGATCAAATACGTCATCACGCTGGATACGGACACGCAACTGCCGCGCGACGCGGCGCGCGCACTGGTCGCCACCATCGCGCATCCGCTCAATCGGCCGGTGTACGATGCCGACAAGGGACGCATCGTCGAAGGCTACGCGATCCTGCAACCACGCGCTGCGATCAGCCTGACCAGTGCAGGCCAGTCACGCTTTACGCGTTTGTTCGCGGGCGAGTCAGGCATCGATCCGTACACGCGTGAAATCTCGGATGTCTACCAGGATATTTTCGGCGAGGGTTCGTTCATCGGCAAGGGCATCTACGATGTGGACGCTTTTCGCCAGGCCGTCGATGGCCGCTTTCCGGAGAATCTGATTCTCAGTCACGACCTGCTGGAGAGCGGTTATGCGCGTTCAGCACTGGTGACCGATGTCGTCCTTATCGAAGATCATCCATCCAGTTATGCGATGGACGCCAGCCGTCGACACCGCTGGATACGCGGTGACTGGCAAATTGCCGGCTGGTTACTGTCACGCGTGCCCGGACCGCCCGGACCAGGTGCGTCGACCGGGTCCGCTGGATCGAAAGCGAAACGACAACCGAACCCGCTCAGCACCCTGTCGATGTGGAAAATTTTCGACAATCTTCGACGCAGCCTGGTGTCGCCAGCGCTGCTGGCCTTGCTCGCCGGCGGCTGGCTGTTTGGTCCGGGACCGCTGTGGTTGTGGACCCTGCTGGTCGCCAGCGTGGTGTTCCTGCCCACAATACTGTCGACCCTGATCGGGCTGAGCAGTAAAGCGGATGAACGCGACTGGCTGCTGCACCTGGGCCTGACCGCCAGATCCGCCGGACACCCGTTAGTGCTCGCTTTGCTGACGCTGGTGTTTTTGCCCTACGACAGCCTGATTTGCCTGGATGCGATGCTGCGTTCGGGTGTGCGCATGCTGTTCACGCGACGCGGACTGTTGCGCTGGCAACTGCAGTCCTACGCCCGGCGCAACGCACGCCGCAGCGTGCTCGATTTCCTGCGGGAGATGTGGATCGCGCCTGTTGTGGCACTGGCGCTGGGCTTTGTGCTGTGGCAAACCCGCGCGGCGGAATGGTATTTCTGGGCTCCGGTGCTGCTGGCCTGGCTGCTGTCGCCCGTCGTCGGCTGGTGGATCAGCAGGCCGTTCCTGCCCCGCGAACCGGACCTGAGCGCACAACAGCGGGCATTCCTGCGCATGTCGGCGCGGCGAACCTGGCGCTTCTTCGCGGACTTCGTCGGGCCCGAGGACAACTGGCTACCCCCCGACAACTTCCAGCAACAGCCGTCGCCGGTGATCGCCTCGCGGACCTCGCCGACGAACATGGGCATGGCGTTGCTGGCGGACCTGGCGGCGTACGATTTCGGTTACATTTGCGCCGGTGAATGCCTGCGGCTTGCCGGGAACACACTGGCAACGATGGAAAAGCTGGAACGCTACCGCGGCCATTTTTACAACTGGTACGATACGCACACGCTGAAGCCGCTGTCCCCGCAATATGTCTCGTCCGTGGACAGCGGCAACCTGGCCGGCAGCCTGCTCACCCTGCAGGCCGGACTGAACGAGTTGAAACATCAGCCGGTGCTGTCAGCAAACGTGTTTCAGGGGTTGCAGGACACCTTGCTGGTACTGATCGAACACCTGCCTGCGTCACCAGCTCCGGAGCTTGAGAAGCAGATCAGGTTTCTTCAAAACACACTGCACGAACTCACATTGCCTGAACACCCGGCATCTGAACTCCCAAACGCAGGGGCGCCACAGACACTGGTTGCCGCCTACAGCATACTGGATAAGATTCACCGCACTGACGGGGCGCTGGTTGCATGGCTGCCGGTGGATATCGATATCGATGGCGAACTGTATTACTGGGCACAGGCATTCGACCGGCAAGCCAGCGCAATACTAGCAGAGCTTCGATTTCTGGTGCCCGAGCCTCGGCACTTCAGCAATATCCCGACACTCACGGAACTGGCAACAGCATGCGCCGCCGGCCCTGAAGCGCAGGCACCCGTTGCGGCGGCAGGATCACGTTTCAAGGACGCGGTGGAACGACTCAGAATCATCGACAGTCTGGTGGATCGTTGTCACGAACTGGCGCTGATGGATTTTGAGTTTCTCTACGACAGATCGCGAAACTTGCTGACCATCGGTTACGATGTGGGTGAACGACGTCGCGATCCGGCCTGCTATGACCTGCTCGCATCCGAAGCGCGTCTGGCCAGTTTTCTACTGATCGCACAGGGCCAGGTACCGCAGAAACACTGGTTCTCACTCGGCCGACTACTCACAAGCCAGGGTGGTCACGTGAGCCTGATTTCGTGGAGCGGCTCGATGTTCGAATACCTGATGCCGCGGCTGGTCATGCCGAGTTACCAGAACACTTTACTGGAGCAGACCTGCAAGTCAGCGGTGTCGCGCCAGATCGAATACGGCCGTCAACGCGCCGTGCCCTGGGGTATTTCAGAGTCCTGCTATAACGCCACCGATATGCACCAGGTCTATCAATACCGGGCATTCGGCGTACCAGGGCTGGGCCTGAAGCGCGGGCTGGGAGACGACCTGGTGATCGCACCTTACGCCAGCGCACTGGCGCTGACGGTGATGCCGCTGGCAGCGTGTCGTAATTTACAGACAATGGCCAGCAATGGTTTCCTCGGCGACTATGGCTTTTACGAGGCGGTTGATTACACAGCTTCACGCGTGCCGCGGGGCAAGCATCACGCCATCGTGCGTGTTTTCATGGCACATCATCAAGGCATGAGCCTGCTGGCTTTTGAACACGCATTGCTCAACCGGCCGATGCAGCGCCGATTCATGTCTGACCCCCTCGCCCGGGCGACGGAATTATTGCTGCAGGAGCGCGTGCCAAAGCAAGGCACAAGCTTGCACCTGCACGCTGCTGAAGTGA
>JABDRC010000289.1 GCA_013041945.1 Halobacteria archaeon | reverse complement strand
GCAAGGGCTACGGGTCGGCACACGATACGCCGGTCCTGAAGAACCGGCTGAACAGCTGGCTGCGGCAGCACCACGACGTACTGGCATTCAGCTCCGCCACCCCGCGCGATGGCGGCGCGGGGGCGCTCTATGTCTTGTTGCGCTCAAAACGCGATTGATTTACTGAAAACATATCCTCGCGCAAAGCCGCCAGGGCGCAAAGAATAAATCACCACAGAGTTCACAGAGGACACAGAGAAAAATAAATATTCAATGCCAGAAAAACCGCACGTCATTCCCGCGCAGGCGGGAATCCAGTCTGAAAATAACATTTGCAATAAATACTCACAAACCCGCGGCTTCAGTGCACGGTTCTATCGTAAGCAACAAATGGAATATGCGATTGCATATTTACCACTGGATTCCCGCCTGCGCGGGAATGACGTGCTATTTTTATTCTCTGTGTCCTCTGTGATCTCTGTGGTGGTTAGTTATTCTTTATCACACACTGATCTTTGTTTTTCTCTGTGCCCTCTGTGGCAAAGATTTTGCTTTTCTTTGCGGGCTGGCGCGAGAAAGCATTTCAGGACCTCACTCCCGGTACTCAATCAGCTCCCGCAGGACTGCCGTCGCGTAACTGCCCGCCGGCAGGCTGAACGTCAGCTCCAGGCAGTCGTCGGTCGGCCGGTCCCAGCTGAAGTCGTCCGGCACGACCCGCAGTGCCCGCCGGGCCTGGCGAACACCGGCCGCCGCCAGACCCTCCAGCCAGGTTCCGTAATCAGCCAGCACTGCGGACTCGAGCGCCAGGCACTCGCCCCTGACCGGTGTGTCTCCCTTTCCACAAAGCGGGCCGGTCGGGTGTACATCGTGTTCCCGAACGCGGCGCAGCAGATCATCGTCGATGCTGTCTGCGATAAAAAAGCTGTGGCTGCCGTCGAGCTGCATGGCGTCACCCGCAACGGGTCTGTCCCAGCAACCCGTTGCTATGCGCTCTGACAGTACACGGTTAAACAACAGCGCACGCACTGACGACAGCGCCAGACTGCGCTGGTTGCGCGACAGGCGCGATCGCGGGCTGGCGAACAGGCGTTGTGCCGTACGCAGGTTGCTGCCGTCACGACCGAAGCGCTGCGCGCCAAAGTAATTCGGCACCCCGCTGGCGCGAACCTGGTGCAGACGCTCACCGAGCGCCTCACGGTCGCCGCTCAGGTCGCGGATGACCAGCCGGAACGCATTGCCCCGCAGGGCACCGCGCTGCAACTTGCGCGCATGCCGGACATGCTGCAGGACACGGGTGTTTTCATCGTCGAGCAGCGTCCAGTCAGGGTCATCGCGACCGGGCAATTGTACCGAGAACCACTGCTCGGTCACCGCATTGCGGTCTTTCAGGCCGGCGAATCCGACGTCGCGTGGATGCACGCCGGCGATCCTGGCCAGCCGTTCTGCGATCACCGGGGTATTTGTATTGCGCTTGCGCACCCTGACCCAGGCATGCTCGCCGGTACCAGCCGGCTCGAGCAGGGGCAGCTCGGTGACCTGGAAGTCTTCCGCTGCATGACGGATAGCCCCGCTTGCCGGCGGCTTGCCGTGCGCATGGGCCAGCGAATGAATTGCCTGTTCGAGCACGCGATGGTGCGCGCTCAGTCGTCCAGCAGCACGACGGCAAATGCGGCAATCCCCTCGCCCCTGCCGGTGAAGCCGAGATGTTCGGTGGTGGTCGCCTTGATGTTGACCTGGGCCGCTGTTACTGCCAGGTCTGCACTGATGTATTCGCGCATCTCGCCAATCCAGGGCGCCAGCCGCGGCGCCTGTGCGATCACCGTGATATCGGCATTCACCAGCGTCAGTCCCTCCTCACTGATCAGCGCATTGACCTTGCGCAGCAACACGCGGCTGTCGATATCACGCCAGGCGGAATCCTCCGGCGGGAAATACCGGCCGATATCGCCCAGCCCGGCCGCACCCAGCAGCGCATCGCACAGCGCATGCAGCACGACATCCCCGTCCGAGTGCGCTTCCAGGCCGCGGTTGAAGGGGATTGTCACGCCACCCAGTACCAGGGAGTCTCCCTCGCCGAAGGCATGCACATCCACACCCTGTCCGATTTTCATGGCATTGACCTCGCCTGCAGATAGAACGATGCCAGCGCCAGGTCCGCCGGCAGGGTGATCTTGATATTGTCCCGATGACCCTGAACCATGCGCGGCCGGTGGCCGGCCAGTTCCATCGCCGCCGCTTCGTCGGTCACCAGTTGGCCAGCGGACAACGAACGGCGCAAGGCCGCGCGCAGCGGTGCCAGCCTGAACATTTGCGGTGTCAGGGCATGCCACAGCCCCTCGCGTGACACGGTCCGCTCGATCCGCCCGTGCGTATCGACCTGTTTCATGGTATCGGCGACCGGCACTCCCAGCAATCCACCGGTGTCGTCATCGGCCAGGGTATCGATCAGCGTTACGATGTCCGCCGCACGCAGGCAGGGACGCGCCGCATCGTGCACCAGCACCCAGTCATCGTCCTGCGCCGTCCGTGCCAGGGTGTCCAGTGCATTGAGCACCGAATGACAACGTTCATCGCCGCCGGTCACGGATTCAACGGGGCGTTTGCGGTAATGGCTGGCAATATCCGGCCAGTCGGCATCGTCCGGCGCAACGGCAACCACGATGGAATCGATGCGCGGGCAGGACAACAGGGCATCGAGGGTATGTTCGATGACCGTTTTTCCGGCAAGCGGCAGGTACTGTTTGGGTATGTCCGACGCCATACGGTGGCCGGCACCGGCCGCCGGCACCACGGCCCGGACTGTCGTCGGTTCGGCAGGCATCTATTCCACGATCTGGTAGAAGGTCTCGCCGTCCTTGACCATGCCGAGGTCTTCCCGGGCATGTTCCTCGATGGCATCGAGCCCCTGTTGCAGGTCACGGACCTCGGCATCGAGCGCGTCGTTGCGTTCGCGCAGGCGGATATTTTCCTCGCGCTGGGCCTCGACCTCGTTGCCCAGCTGGATGACCTCGGGCAGATTGCCGTCGCCGATCAACAGGCGATACTGCAGGTAGACCAGCAACAGCAGCAGCAGAATGACGACAGGCTTCATTCAGCTGCATACCCCGGACGGCAATGACGGACAGGCACAGCGGCCGCCTGTATTCAGCTGTCCGCCCGGTGCCGGAATGCGGCGGTCCCGGCATAGCTGGCCTGCGGGCCGAGCTCGGCCTCGATGCGCATCAGCTGGTTGTACTTTGCAACGCGATCGGAACGCGACAGTGAACCGGTCTTGATCTGCGTGGCGCTGGTGCCCACGGCGATATCGGCAATCGTCACATCCTCGGTCTCGCCGGAGCGGTGCGAGACGACCGCGGTATAGCCGGCCTCCCCGGCCATGCGGATTGCATCCAGCGTCTCGGTCAGGGTGCCGATCTGGTTGGGCTTGATGAGGATCGAGTTGCCGATACCCTTGTCGATGCCCTCCCTGAAGATCCCGGTATTGGTAACGAACAGGTCGTCGCCGACCAGCTGCACCTTCGCTCCGAGTTTTTCCGTCAACAGTTTCCAGCCGTCCCAGTCGCTCTCATCGAGACCGTCCTCGATCGTGATGATGGGATAGCGGTCGACCCAGTCGGCCAGGTAGTCGACAAATTCGGCTGCCGTGAACTCGCGGTTTTCGGATGCCAGCACATACTTGCCGTCACGGTAGAATTCCGAACTCGCGGCATCCAGCCCCAGCCAGATATCCTCGCCGGCGCTGAAGCCGGCCTGGTCGATCGCCTCGAGGATCACCTCGATGGCCGCCTCGTTGGAGGACAGGTCGGGTGCAAAACCGCCCTCGTCGCCCACGGCGGTATTCAGGCCGCGGCCGTGCAGGACGGACTTCAGTGCATGGAACACTTCCGTGCCATGGCGCACCGCCTCCTGCAGGCTGCCTGCACCGACCGGCAGAATCATGAACTCCTGCAGGTCGACACTGTTGTCGGCATGTGCGCCGCCGTTGATGATATTCATCATCGGCACCGGCATGACGAGCGGGCCGTCACCGCCAAGCAGGCGGTAAAGACCGGTGCCCTGTTCACGCGCAGCGGCCTGCGCGGCGGCCAGCGACACGGCCAGCAATGCATTGGCGCCCAGCGCGCTTTTGTTGTTCGTCCCGTCGAGATCGATCATGCTGCGATCGATGTCCGCCTGTGCCGTCACCTCCATGCCGCGCACGGTATCGCGAATGACCGTGTTGACGTTGTTCACCGCCTTGCTGACACCCTTGCCGCCGAAACGCGCCGGGTCGCCGTCGCGCAATTCCACCGCCTCGCGTGAACCGGTGGATGCGCCCGACGGGACAGCCGCGCGACCGACCGTGCCGGAAGACAGTGTGACCTCCGCCTCGACGGTCGGATTGCCGCGCGAGTCAATGATCTCCCGCCCCAGCACCTCAGATATAACTGACATTATTGCTCCATAAAACAGTAGGTTGATGAATCTTTACAGAATTTACTCAATTAAGCCAGCAGCGCGTTCTCCGGCAGCGGGCCGGCCTTGACCGTGGCATCGATGGCCTGCAGGGTTGCAAGCAGCGACTGCAGGTCACCCAGCGGCCAGGCATTCGGACCGTCGCTGAGTGCGACCGACGGGTCGGGATGCGTTTCCATGAACAGACCGGACACGCCCGCCGCAACCGCGGCCCGCGCCAGTACCGGCACGAATTCCCGCTGGCCGCCGGACCGGTCACCCTGGCCGCCGGGCAACTGTACCGAGTGCGTGGCGTCAAATACGACCGGCACGTTGCAGTTGCGCATCACCGCCAGCGAGCGCATATCCGAGACCAGGTTGTTGTAGCCGAACGAGGCACCGCGCTCGCACACCATGATCTGGTCGTTACCCGTGGCCAGCGCCTTGTCGGCCACGTTCTTCATGTCCCAGGGCGAGAGGAACTGGCCCTTCTTGATATTCACCGGCTTGCCCGCGCGCGCGACGTTCTGGATGAAGTTGGTCTGCCGGCACAGAAAGGCCGGTGTTTGCAGGACATCCACCACGGCGGCCACTTCATCCAGCGGTGTGTCTTCGTGCACATCGGTCAGCACCGGTACACCGACCTGTGCACGGACCGTCTCGAGGATGCGCAGCCCCTCCTCCATACCGGGCCCGCGAAAACTGGTATGCGAGGAGCGGTTGGCCTTGTCGAAGGATGACTTGTAGATAAACGGCATGCCTAGTGCCGCGGTCATTTCCTTCAATTGCGCGGCCGTATCGAGCGCGAGCGCCTCGCTTTCGATGACACAGGGTCCGGCGATCAGGAACAGTGGATGTTCGAGCCCCGCCTCAAAATCACATAATTTCATAACGTGCAGTCCCGCGTATCAGGTCGGATTCAGGCGTCGGCATGCGCTGCAACCGCTGCCGGCTCAGCCAGCCGCCGGCCGGCCCGGTAATCGTGCGCCGCCCGAACGAACCCGGTGAACAGCGGGTGGCCGTCACGCGGACTGGAGGTGAACTCCGGGTGAAACTGGCAGGCGAAGAACCAGGGGTGTTCTTTGATTTCCACGACCTCGACCAGCCTGCCGTCCGCGGATGTCCCGGACAGCACCAGCCCGCCGGCCTGCAGTTGTTCGCGATAGTGATTGTTGAATTCGTAGCGGTGACGATGACGCTCGACGATTTCATCCTTGCCGTAGAGCGTGTGCGCCAGGCTGCCCGGTACCAGCTGGCAGGTCTGGCCGCCGAGGCGCATGGTGCCGCCCAGGTCGGATTCCTCGCTGCGCTGTTCCGTGCCGCCGTCCTCGCGCTGCCACTCGGTGATCAGGGCGATGACGGGGTGCGGCGTGCCCTTGTCAAACTCGGTCGAATGCGCACCCTGCAGCCCCGCGACATGCCGTGCGAACTCGATCACGGCAACCTGCATGCCGAGGCAGATGCCGAGGTAGGGAATGTTGTTTTCACGCGCATGGCGGACCGCCATGACCTTGCCCTCCACGCCGCGCTCGCCGAAGCCGCCGGGCACCAGGATGGCATCCACCCCGTCCAGTTCTGCGGTACCCTGCGTCTCGATCGTTTCCGAATCCACGTACCTGATGTTGACATCGGTCAGTGTATGGATACCGGCATGGATCAGTGCCTCGGACAGTGACTTGTACGACTCGGTCAGGTCGACGTACTTGCCGACCATGGCAATGGTCACCTGGCGATCGTGACCGCTGCTGTTGCGCACGACCTTTTCCCACTCGCCGAGATCGGCCGGTCCGGCATCGATGTTCATCTTCTCGACGACGATGTTGTCGAGCTGCTGTTCGTGCAGCAACAGCGGTATCTTGTAGATGTTATCGACATCGACGGCGGAGATCACCGCGCGTTCCTCGACATTGGTAAACAGCGCCACCTTGCGGCGTTCGGCCGGCGGCAGCGGGCGGTCGGCGCGGCACAGCAGGATATCCGGCTGGATACCGATCGAACGCAGTTCCTTGACCGAGTGCTGGGTCGGCTTGGTCTTGATCTCGCCGGACGCCGCGATGTACGGCACCAGTGTCAGGTGCATGAACAGTGCACGCTCATGCCCCAGCTCCACGCCCATCTGGCGAATGGCCTCCATGAACGGCAGTGACTCGATGTCGCCGACCGTACCGCCGATCTCCACCATGGCGATGTCGGCATCCCCCGCTCCCTTCAGAATGCAGGTCTTGATTTCATCGGTGACGTGCGGAATCACCTGCACCGTGGCGCCCAGGTAATCGCCATGGCGCTCCTTGCGGATCACGTTCTCGTAGATCTGCCCGGTGGTGAAGTTGTTGTCCCGGGTCATCGTGGTGCGGACAAAGCGCTCGTAATGCCCCAGATCCAGGTCGGTTTCCGCCCCGTCCCGGGTCACGAACACCTCGCCGTGCTGGAACGGGCTCATGGTGCCGGGATCAACATTGATGTACGGGTCCAGCTTGAGCAGGGTGACCTTGAGGCCGCGCGTTTCCAGCAGCGTGCCGAGCGATGCCGATGCGATGCCTTTGCCCAATGAGGACACAACACCGCCGGTGATGAAGATAAATCGGGTCATTGATTACCTGGAACAGCACGCGGCAAAGGTGCCACGAGACGGGAGTTGACTCTACCAGAAGCGTACCGCCACCTCAATCTGATCGATGCCCGTCGGGCGGCCGCCGGTCCAGCCAGTCGATCCGGTAACCGGCCTCGCCCGGCCCGGCCTGAAACGGTTCGCAAATCCACATTCCCGCCACCGCGGCCAGCTCGTTTTCAACATACAGGAGGGGAATACGATGCCGTAGCCAGGGCGGCACACCTGCCTCCTGGAACAGTTTTTTCAGGGCATGCCGGTGGCCGCGGCCGGCCGGCCGGCAGATCTCGCCACCCCGGCGCCAGCGAATACGAACCCCGTCCGCGCCAATGGCCGCGCGGCGCAGTCCCTCGCCGACCGCCGGGGTGGCCGTGAGCACGGCGCCGTCCGTCAGCGGCAGTGGCGCGTCAAGCCGCCAGGCGCACTCCGGCCGGGGCTGGTCCGGCAGCGCAACCGGCAGTACGAACAACTCGTCACGATAACGCCGCAGCGCGTGTCGTCCCCACTGCACACACGGCATGGCATCCGGCCGGCTGTCCAGGACATCGTGCTGAACGCGGGCAAGTACCGCGGCCGATGGTGCATGTCCGGCCTGCTGTTTCATCCAGAAACGCAACAGGTTGCGCTGCCGTGCCGGTGGCAGCGCTTGCAGCGCGGACACCAGCAGGGTATCGCTATCCCGGCCACCGGCGGCCTGCCGGTCGTCCAGCGCCAGCGAATCCAGCAGGCCGGCCGCCTCGGCGGCATGCGCGGCACTGCGCGACAGATTGCCGGACAGCGCCGGCCAGCGTGACTGCAGCAACGGCATGACCGAGTGGCGCAGGAAGTTGCGGTCAAGGCCGGTCTCGGCATTGCTGGGATCCTCGATCCAGTCCAGCCCGGCCGCAAGCGCATAGCCATGCAGGGCCTGACGGCTGACCGACAGCAGCGGCCGCAGGTGGATACCCTCGCCGAACGCCGTGCAGGCCGGCATGGATGCCAGGCCCGGCACACCGGCACCGCGCAGCAGCTGCAACAGCAGCGTTTCGGCCTGGTCGTCCCGGTGCTGCGCCGTCAGCAGGCAGTGGTCCGGCGCCAGCCAGTCGGCCAGTGCCGCGTAGCGTGCATGGCGTGCAGCCGCCTCCGGACTTTCACCCCGGGCGTGCGCTGCATCCACCTGCAGCACGGACAGTGGAATGTTGTGAGCTGCGCACACATGGCGGCAATGGTCTGCCCACCTGTCTGCATCCGCCTGCAGGCCGTGATGCACGTGCACCGCACCCACGGGGATATCGAACCGGCCGCGCAGGCCGGCCATGGCATGCAGCAGGACCGAGGAGTCCAGCCCGCCACTGTAGGCCACCTGCCAGGCGGCCGGCAGCGGCTGTAACAGCAGCTGGCCGTAGAGAGTGTCGGATGAGAAATTCACGATCTGCTTACTGCGTAAAATTTGCTGCAGGCGCACTCCCCGCCTTCGCGGCGACAGGCCTGCAGGCACTGATTGTATGCCGGTGCCGGGTGTTCGCTGTTACCGGCCGCACCTATGCATACGTCAACAAAGTCATGGGCCCGGGCCGCCTCATTTCTCGGTGAACTCGCCATAGGCCATCAGGCGCTGGTAGCGGGCACTGACCAGATCGTCCAGCGACTGTTCGCGCAGGCCGGCCAGCTTGTCGACCAGCACCTGCCTGATGTTCGCCGCGGTGGCATCGACGTCCCGGTGGGCGCCGCCCAGTGGTTCCTCGATGATGCCGTCGACCAGGCCGAGCTGATGCAGCCGGCCGGAGGTGATGCCGAGCGCCTCGGCGGCGTCGGACGCCTTGTCGGCACTCTTCCACAGGATAGAGGCACAGCCCTCCGGTGAAATGACCGAGTACGTGCTGTACTGCAGCATCAGTGTGATATCCCCCACACCGATCGCCAGGGCGCCGCCGGAGCCGCCCTCGCCGATGACCGTGCAAATCACCGGTGTACGCAGGCGGGCCATTACCAGCAGGTTGCGCGCGATGGCCTCGCTCTGCCCGCGCTCTTCCGCACCGATACCGGGATAGGCACCCGGGGTGTCGATGAACGTCAATACGGGCAGACCGAAGCGTTCCGCCATCTCCATCAGACGCAGTGCCTTGCGGTAACCCTCCGGGCGGGGCATGCCGAAATTCCGCTGCAGTTTCTCCTTGGTGTCGCGCCCCTTCTGCTGGCCAATGATCATGACGGGTGTGTCATCCAGGCGCGCGATGCCGCCGATGATGGCATGATCATCGGCATAGTGGCGGTCACCGTGCAGTTCCTCGAAGCCGTCGAACAGGCGAATGATGTAGTCCATCGAGTAGGGGCGCTGCGGATGGCGTGCCAGCTGGGAAATCTGCCAGGACGACAGGTTGGAAAAGATCGACTCGGTCAACTCGCGGCTCTTGGCCTTGAGCTTGTCGATTTCCTCGCTGATGTTGACGTCCGCATCATCGCTGACGTAGCGCAGTTCGTCGATTTTCGCCTCGAGCTCGGCGATAGGCTGCTCGAATTCCAGAAAGTTGAGATTCATCAGGTATCCGGTAAATGATTCAAACTATTGCTTATGGTACCGTTTCCGCGGGGTCCGGTAAAATTCCCAACCGCCGCATGGATATGACGTTGCAGGAGCGGACCGCGTCCGCGATATATGGCGTTACGTTTCAGGCCGGGTTGTCAGCCGTATTCCACGCGCACGCTGTCCCTGCCGGCGAGGTCGCGCAGTCGATGCAGCAGTTCATCGGTGGGATGCACGGTCCACGCCTCGCCCAGGGCGACCCGCGCACGGGCCTCGCCACCAAGGTAGTCGATGCACACCCGCGTATGTCCTTCGCGGAACGGTTCCAGGATATCCGCCAGCGTCCCGACAAAGCCGTTGCCGGCCAGCTGCGATTCCACACCGACGACCAGCTGACGGGCGTACATTTCACGCGCCTGGTTGATATCGTAGATGCTCTGCGCCGTCACCTGGTAGCCGCCGGTATAGTCATCGACCCCCAGTCCGCCCTGTACCACCAGCACCTTGTTCTTGCCCAGCAGGGCCTGGTGCTTCTCGTAGACTTCCGGAAAGACGCGCACGTCCAGCCGCGCGGTGCGGTCATCGAGGGTCAGGAAGGCAATCTTGCCACCGCGCTGCGTCTTGCGGATGCGCATGCTCATCACGAGCCCGGCGATGGTCACCGGCTTGTCATTGCTGCCAGGCCGGCCCGGCCTGCCGGACGCGGCCGGCAAGGCGGCGCTCATCTCCGCCAGTTCGGCCAGACGGCCAGTGACAATATTGGCCAGCTCGCCGTTATAGCGCTGGATGGGATGGCCGGTCAGGTACAGCCCCAGGGCGTCCATCTCGCCCTGCAGCCGCTGCTCCTCTTCCCATTCCGGCAGGATCTGGCGGTTGGTCGACAGGGTTACTGCCACCTCGGGCGCGCCGAACAGGTCGTTCTGGCCGGTATCCTGGTCGCGTCCGAGCTGCTCGGCCTGTTTCAGCGCCTGCGCCAGGTTGGCCTGCTGGGTGGCGCGGGTCTCGCCGAGCGTATCGAGCGCACCGGCCCGTATGAGCGCATCGAACACCCGACGGTTGACCTTGCGCAGGTCAACGCGCTGGCAGAGATCGTACAGGTCGGCAAACGACCCGTCTGCCGCACGCGCGCCGAGGATGCTTTCGATGGCGGACTGGCCGACGCCCTTGATGGCACCGAGACCGTAGACAATGGTGCTGTCGTTTTCGACCGTGAACGGATAGTCGGACTGGTTGATGTCCGGCGGCACCACGCTGAGCCTCATATCGCGGCACTCGGCGATCAGGTGCACGATCTTGTCGGTGTTGTCCATGTCCGCCGACAGCACCGCTGCCATGAAGGCGGCCGGGTAATGCGTCTTGAGCCAGGCGGTCTGGTAGGAAATCAGCGCATAGGCAGCCGAGTGACTCTTGTTGAAACCGTAGCCGGCGAATTTTTCCATCAGGTCGAAGATGTAGCTGGCGACCTTGTCTTCCACCCCGCGCTGTTGCGCGCCGGTCATGAACACGGTGCGCTGTTTCGCCATCTCCTCCGGTTTCTTCTTGCCCATGGCGCGGCGCAGCAGGTCGGCACCGCCCAGCGTATAGCCGGCCAGCACCTGCGCGATCTGCATCACCTGTTCCTGGTAGAGGATGATGCCGTAGGTCGGCTTGAGGATCGATTCCAGTTCCGGGTGCGGGTATTCGATGCGTGCGCCATGCTTGCGTGCAATGAAATCGTCCACCATGCCCGATTGCAGCGGACCCGGCCGGAACAGGGCGACCAGCGCCACGATATCCTCGAAGCTGTCCGGCTGCAGCCGCCGGATCAGGTCCTTCATGCCGGTGGATTCCAGCTGAAACACCGCCGTGGTGGTCGAGGCCTTCAGCAGGGCGAAGGTTGCCTTGTCGGTCAGCGGCAATGCATTGATATCAACCGGCGCCTCGCCGCCGGCTGCGCGCCGCCGGTTGATGGTCTTCAGTGCCCGGTCGATGATGGTCAGCGTGCGCAGGCCGAGGAAGTCGAACTTGACCAGGCCGACGGCCTCGACGTCATCCTTGTCGAACTGGCTGACCACGGCATCGCTGCCCTGTTCACAGTACAGCGGCGTAAAGTCGGTGAGCTGCGACGGTGCAATCACCACGCCGCCGGCATGCTTGCCGGCATTGCGCGCCATGCCTTCCAGTGAACGCGCCAGGTCGATGACCGTCTGCACATCCTCGTCCTCGTCATACAGACCGGCAAGCGCCGGTTCCTGTTCCAGCGCCTTGTCCAGCGTGATGCCGATCTCGAACGGGATCAGCTTGGCGATGCGGTCGACGAATCCGTATGGATGGCCGAGCACGCGACCGACATCGCGCACCACGGCCTTGGCCGCCATGGGGCCATAGGTGATGATCTGCGATACCTTGTCCCGCCCGTAATGTTCCGCGACGTAGTCGATGACGCGATCGCGGCCCTCCATGCAGAAATCGATATCGAAATCGGGCATGGAGACGCGCTCGGGATTCAGGAAGCGCTCGAACAGCAGGTCGTATCTGATTGGATCGAGGTCGGTGATGGTCAGCGCATAGGCGACCAGGGAACCGGCGCCGGAACCGCGCCCGGGCCCGACCGGGATGTCATGGGCCTTGGACCACTTGATAAAGTCGGCGACGATCAGGAAATAGCCGGGAAAACCCATCTGCAAAATGACGTCGATCTCGAGCTGCAGGCGGTCGCGGTACTGCCTGCGCTGCGTCTCGTAATCGTCTGCTTGCGGGTCGAGGATCTGCTGCAGGCGTTCCTCCAGACCGGCCCCGGCCTGGGCGATGAAGTACTGATCGATACCGGTGCCCTCCGGCACCGGGAAATCCGGTAAATAATTCTTGCCCAGTTCCAGTTCCAGGTTGCAGCGTCGTGCAATCTCGATGGTATTTTCCAAAGCCTCGGGAATATCCCGAAACAGGTCCTGCATCTCCTCCGCAGTGCGCAGGTACTGTTGCTCGGAAAATTCACGCGAGCGGCGCGGGTCATCCAGGGTGCGCCCCTCGTTGATGCAGACGCGTGCCTCGTGTGCCTCGAAGTCCTGCGGCCTGATGAAGTGCACATCATTGGTGGCCACGACCGGCAGGTCGTGCTGTGCGGCCAGCTCGACGGCCTTGCGGATATAGTCTTCCTCACCGGCGCGCCCGGTACGCTGCAACTCGAGGTAGAACGCTTCCGGGAATTGCTGCCGCCATTGCTCAACCAGCCGGGCGGCCCGTTCCGGCTTGCTGGCCAGCAGGGCCTGCCCCACATTGCCGGCACGCCCGCCGGACAGTGCAATCAGTCCGTCGGTGCAACCCTCCAGCCAGTCACGCTGCAGCACCGGGACGCCGCGTTGCTGGCCTTGCGTATAGGCACGCGTTACGAGTCGCGTCAGGTTCAGATAACCGGCCCGGTTGCGGCACAGCAACACCAGCCGGGTTGGCGGATTGCCGTCTTCCTGATCCGCAACCCATACGTCCACGCCCACCAGCGGCTTGACGCCCGCCGCCATGGCGGCGCGGTAGAACTTCACCATGGAAAACATGTTGCACTGATCGGTCACGGCAACGGCCGGCATGCCGGCCCCGGCGACGCTGCTGATCAGCGATTTGATACGGACCGTACCGTTGAGCAGTGAATATTCGGTGTGGACGTGCAGATGGACAAACGCGGGTTGCATGCTGAGAGTGTCCGGATTTAGCGGCCAGGTTTCAAGCACCGGGGCCGGTTCCCGATATGCTCGAAGAATCAACTGTACAAGATTGTTTATAAATACGTTTTTATCCTGGCAGGCGGTATTTTGTGACGCAGTTCACAATCAGGACAATCGGCCAGTGGAATTCCCCCGTAAAGCGCCTGCCGGCCTGTGCCATGGCTAAACATGGAATATACCCGGACGATAACGGTTTCTGTAGACAGTTTTCAGTCGATCGGAACAGCCATGCAGGAACCATGCATTAAAACATTAACGACCGATTATGACGCTGAGGAACTGAAAGGATTCTCCCGCAGCATGGCAGAACTGCAGTGGTTACTGCTGATACTGGTCATCCTGTACTTTTTCATTCCAACCCGGGAAATCGTCGACACCGATCCCCTCGTGGTCACGATGGTGGCCTATGCGCTGTTCGTGCTGGTTTTTCGCTACTTCAATTTCCAGGCGCGCGAGACCCGCTTCAAGCTGGCCGTGGAGACCTGGACCATGGTCGGCTTCATTACCACGATCCTGTGGCACACCGGCTACACGGAAAGCCCGCTGCTCAACCTGTACCTGCTGGTAATCATCGCGTGTGCCATCACGCTGGGCAAGGTCATGACGCTGCTGGAGGTGGGCCTGATCGCCTGCTGCTATCTTCTGATGGGTTTCAAGGTGCACTCGGTGGACATCTTCACGCCCGGGACCTTTACCCTGCTGATGGCCAATTTCTCGCCCTTCCTGCTGGTCGCCTATGTCACTTCCATGCTGGCATCCGACATCCTGGCCGCGAAGCGCAAGATCGCGCGGCTGTCGCAAACGGATGACCTGACCGGCGTACTGAACATGCGCGCATTCAATACGCTGTTCGACAAGGAGATCGCGCGCGTCAACCGCTACGGCACATCGCTGACAGTCATCATGGTGGATGTGGACGGCCTCAAGGCCATCAATGACCACTACGGACACACTGCCGGCAACCGCCTCATACAGATAGTATCGACGGTACTGAAGGCACATGTGCGCTCATCCGATGTGCTGGCCCGCTATGGCGGTGACGAGTTCATCATTCTGCTCAGCCAGGCCGCAAGCGGCGCGGCGCACGCAAAGGCCGAGCGCATCCGCACGGCGATTGCCGACACCTCGCTGAACATCAATGGCAAGCGTATCTCGACAACCGCCAGTGTCGGCATTGCCAGCTTTCCCAATAATGTGTCAGACGTCGAGGACGTCGTCGACAAGGCGGACATGGCGCTCTACAAGAGCAAGCAATCCGGCCGTAACCGGGTCACCAGCTACGAACGCTCGCAGGACCCGGTATCCGCCTGCGCCTGATACGGTGGTTGACGGGACAGTATCCCGTTCAGCTTCGTCGCGAATCCGGCCTGACCGGGTAACAACAGGACTATCGGCCCCCGCTACCCTTCCCGCTCGACGATACGCCTGACCGGCGCATAGGAACGACGGTGAATCGGTGTCACACCGAGCGACTCCAGCGCCTCGATATGCGATTTGCTCGGGTACCCCTTGTGCTGCGCGAGGCCATAACCCGGGAACTGGCGGTCCATTTCGATCATTTCCCGATCGCGCGTGACCTTCGCCATGATCGAGGCGGCACTGATCGCGGCCACGCGGCTGTCTCCCCTGACCACGGCCTGCGACGGGCAGGCAAAACCGGGGCTGCGATTGCCGTCGACCAGCACGTACTCGGCCGCCGGCGCAAGCCCCTGCACGGCACGCTGCATGGCCAGCAGGGTTGCCTGCAGGATATTGATGCGGTCGATCTCCTCGACCTCTGCGCGGCCGATCGACCATGCCAGTGCCTGCTGGCGGATCACCTCGTACAGACACTCGCGCCTGGCGGCCGACAGTCGCTTGGAATCATTCAGACCGTCGATCGGCCGGTCCGGATCGAGGATGACCGCGCCGGCGATCACCGGACCGGCCAGTGGTCCGCGCCCCGCCTCGTCGACACCGGCCAGCCGCCCGGGCGGCAGCTGCAAGTCAGTGTCCATTGCCTGCCGCCCCCCGGCCGGTCATCTGCAACACCGTGTCCGCTGCGACCTGGCTGGCATCGCGTCGCAGTGTTGCATGGATCCGGTTGAATTGTTCCATCATGTCCGCGATCCGCCGGGTGTCCGTCAGCAGCGCCAGCAACTCCCGACCGAGGTTTTCCGCGGTCACCGCATGCTGGATGAATTCGCGCACCAGCGGTCGATCGGCCAGCAGGTTGGGCAACGCAAAATACCCGGTCCTGACCAGGCGACGTGCCAGTTGATAGGTCAGTGGCGCAACGCGATAGGCAACGGCCATGGGCCGCTTCAACAACAGGCACTCCAGCGTGGCCGTACCGGATGCCAGCAGCACGGCATCGGCGGCGGCCATGGCCTCCAGCCCCTGGCCGTCGAGCAGGGTCAAAGGGAGATCTGCGCCGACATCCGCCAGCGCCTGCTCGAATGCCTGGCGGCAGCGCGGCGTTGCCAGCGGCACCACGAAACGCAGATCCGGCCGCTGCCCGGCACACCAGGCGGCGGCACGGATAAAGTCCGGCGCCAGGCGCCGCACCTCGCCAACCCGGCTGCCGGGCAACAGTGCAACCAGACTATCGGCATGATCGAGCTGCAGGTGGTCGCGGGCCTGTTGACGGTCCACGGTGTCTGCAATACGGTCCGCCAGCGGATGTCCGACAAAACGCGCCTGCACGTCGTGGTCGTGGTAGAAACGCTCCTCGAACGGAAACAGTGTCAGGATACAATCCGTGCTGGCGGCAATCTTGCGGACCCGGTATTGCCGCCAGGCCCACACTGACGGGCTCACGTAGTGCAGCACCGGAATACCCGCCTGCTTCAGCCTGCGTTCCAGGCCAAGGTTGAAATCCGGTGCATCGACACCGATGAATATGTCCGGACGTTCCGCGATGAAATGCCGGCGCATCCGGCGGCGCAGCGCGAGCAGACCCGGCAGGTGTCCCAGCACCTCGGCGAGACCCATCACGGAGAGCTGCTCCATCGGCGCCAGGCTGACGCAGCCGGCCGCCTGCATGCGCGGCCCGGCTATGCCGGTAAACACCGCGTCGGGCACACGTTGACGGATGGCGGCGATCAGGTCGGCGGCAATAGTATCGCCAGACGACTCACCGGCAATGATACCGATGCGCAGGGCGTGCCGTCCGTCAGGCATGCAGAAACTCCTCCCGATTCCACTAGCGCACGATGCCGCGCGTCTGCGTTTCCAGGAAATCCACCAGCAAGCTGACCTCCTCGCACTCCCCCGCTGTTTCCCTCAGCCTGGCAAGCGCATCCTGCAGGGACAGGTTTTCACGGTAAAGCACGCGGTAGGCATCCTTGAGTTGCCTGCGCACCCCCTCCGGGAAGCCGCGCCGACGCAATCCTTCCATGTTCAGGCCATATGCCCGTGCCGGGCTGCCACCGACCGTCACATAGGGCGGGACATCCTTGCTGATGCCGCTGCCGAACGCGGTCAATGAGTGCGCACCGATGACGCAAAACTGGTGGACCAGGGTAAAACCGCCGAGTATGGCGTAATCCCCCACCGTAACATGACCGGCCATCGATGCATTGTTGGCCAGGATGGTCTGGTTACCGACCCGGCAGTCGTGTGCGATATGCACGTACGCCATGATCCAGTTGTCGTCACCAATACGCGTCAGGCCCTCATCCTGCACCGTGCCGCGGTTGAAAGTGACGAATTCACGAATGATATTGCGGTCGCCGATCTCCAGCCGGGTCGGCTCGCCGGCGTATTTCTTGTCCTGGGGCGCGTCGCCGAGTGAAGCGAACTGGTGAATCCGGTTGTCTTCACCGATCTGCGTCGGTCCCAGGATGACGACATGCGGACCTACCCGGGTACGCGCACCGATGGTGACGCCGGGTCCGATAATGGAATACGGGCCGATATCGACATCCGCAGCCAGCTCCGCGGAGGCATCGATGACCGCAGTCGGATGAATCAAATCCGGATATCCTGTTCAGTGCACATGATCTGCGCCGAGGCGGCCTGCCTGCCATCGACGCTGGCTTCGCAGTCGAAAATCCAGATACCCCGCCTCTCCCGCAGCAACTCGGCCCGCAGTATCAGCTGGTCGCCGGGTTCGACCGGACGCTTGAAACGCGCCTTGTCCATGCCAACCAGAAAATAGAGGCTGTCACGTTTTGCACCGCGCTCAACGGTCTTGAACGCCAGCAGGCCGGTCGCCTGGGCCATCGCCTCCAGGATCAGCACACCCGGCATGATCGGGCGCTCGGGAAAATGCCCCTGGAAGAACGGTTCGTTGTAGGTCACGTTCTTGTAACCGACCAGGGACTGCCCGGCATTGAACTCGGTGACCCTGTCGATCAGCAGGAACGGATAGCGGTGCGGCAGATGTTGCAGTATGTCGTTTATGTCCATGGTATGGCCCGGGTCAGTGTCAGTCTGTCTTCATTTTTCATTTAACACCGGATCCGGTGATTGACCGCTGCCCAGCTGCCGCTCAAGCTTCTGCACCTTGCGTGCAAGCTTGTCGAGCTGACGGAAGCGCGCGTAGTTCCTGTTCCAGCTTTCGTTGTCCTGCGCCGGCACCCCCGAGGAATAAACACCCGGGCTCGTGATCGAACGCGTGACCATGGTCATGCCGGTGATCACCACATGGTCGGTTATTTCGAGATGACCGACAATGCCGGCGCCGCCGCCGATCATGCAATGCCTGCCGATCCGGGCACTGCCGGATATACCCACACAGCCGGCAATGGCGGTATGCGCCCCGATGTGAACATTATGCGCAACCTGGATCTGATTATCGAGTCGCACGCCCTCTTCCAGTATCGTGTCCTCGAGGGCGCCGCGGTCGATGGTCGTATTGGCGCCGATGTCGACGTCATTTCCGACCCGGACACTGCCGAGCTGCGGGACCGGCAGCCACTTGCCGTCCTCGCTGGCCAGTCCGAAGCCGTCGCTGCCGATCACCGCGCCCGGCGCGATGTTCACGCGCGCACCAATCGATACCCCGTGACAGATGACCACATTGGCGGCCAGCCGGCTGTTCGGTCCGATTTCGCTGTCGGCACCGATATAGCAGCCACCGGCAAGCTGCGCCCCGGCATGGATGGTTGCGCCGGATTCGATGATGCAACGGGGGCCTATCCAGGCGTCCGGGTCGATGCTGCAGGATTCACCGACGCTGGCCGAAGGGTCGATGCCGCGGCGGCCTGGCGGCGGCGGAAACAGCAGCGCGGCCGCACGCGCATACGCCGCATACGGATTATCCGCGACGATCGCGGCGACCGGACAGTCCGCGAGATGCTCCGCTGCCAGTATGACTGCGGATGCGCGTGTCGACGCCAGAAATTTCCTGTATGACCGGTTCGCGAGGAAACTGATATCGCCCGTCGATGCATGCTGCAGGGTTGCGACCCCGCCCACCTCGCAGCCGGGGCTTCCCTGCGCCAGCCTGCCGCCGATCTGTTCAGCCAGCGCGCCGAGCGTTAGCGCCATCCGGTTTCTCCGTTTGCAGACGCTAAACGTTATTTGCCGGCGGCCAGTTTATTCAGAATACGGTCGGTTATATCAACCTGCTCGCTGGCGAACATGACACCCTGCGCAAGGATGATGTCGTATCTCTCGCTCTTTGCGTATTGCTCTATGATTTCGCCGATCTCGATGTTGACCTGCCTGAGCATCTCGTTCTTGCGTATGTTCAGGTCGTCACGGAACTCTTCCTGTGAACGCTTCAGGTCGCGCCGCTTGCTGAGGATATCCCGTTCGAGCTTGCTGCGCTCGGCATCGCTCATCACCGCACCGTCTGTCGACAGTTGTTGCTCGAGTTTACCGAGCTTGCGCTGCATGCCGATGAGTTCCTGTTCGCGTGAAGAGAACTCCGCATCGATCTTCCCCTGCGCCTCCTTGATCTGCGGCGCCCTCTCGCTCAGTTTGGCCAGGTCGACAAAGCCGACTTTCATCTCCGCAAACGCAGTGACAGGCATCACCGATATTACGGCGGCCAGGATAATTCCATAAACAGTTTGAATATGCTTTTTCACATCGATTCTCCGAATTTTCCAGATAACTGTAATTATAAATTTACCAAACATCATCTGCCGCACGAATGCAACGCTTCGACAGACCGTCATGACAATCCGGTTACCGGGCCTGCGGATTGTCGCGCCCCACTTTCCTGCGGCTGCCAACCCGGGGCAGCCCGGGTCTCGCCCGGCACATGATCAGAAAAACGATCCGACAGTAAACTGGAAGTTCTGTTCCTCGTCACCGTCCTTCGCATTCAGCGGGAACCCGATGCTGACCGAGATCGGGCCCAGCGGCGACGCCCAGACACCTGCCAGGCCTGCAGAGTATCTCAAATCGCCCGCTTCGAAGGTATTGATATCACTGTAAACATTACCGATATCGAAGAAAGCGCTCAGGCGTGTGGCACTGGCCGTTTCGACAAACGGCAGCGGAAAGATGATTTCTGCATTGAATACCGTCAGTAACGAGCCACCAACGGCCTCGCCGAACTCATCCTTCGGACCCAGGGTATTGTCCTCAAAGCCACGTACCGAACGGATGCCGCCGGCAAAAAAGTTCTCGAAAAACGGCATGGTTTCGAATTCGCCATAGCCGTCGCCATAGGCAAGGCGCGCCTTCAGGCCAAGCGTCAGGTCACTGGTCAGGCGAATAAACTGCTGCTGCGTATAGTCCAGCTTGTAGTATTCCAGTCCGGAACCGGGGATTGTTGTCTCGAGGGCGATGCTTTGCAGACCGCCCCTGTCCGGAAACAGGATGCGGTTGCGCGAATCGCGCCGCCAGCTCGCCGACAGCACCAGGTCACCGAAGCTGTTGCCGTAGGTGTCCTCGAAATCGGTGACATAGCGTGGTGAAAGGGATGTCGAGGTCAGGTCGAGGCCGCGGTAGCCGGCACTGAAACGAATGGTATCGAACTCGTTCACCGGGATACCGAAGTTGACATCCACCCCGCGCGTGTCTGTAGTGTATTCGGACAGGTTGGCCTCGCTGGCGTCCGTTTCGCGAAAATATGCCCCGAAGCCCCGGCTGATGCCGTCAATGGTCCAGTACGGATTGACATACGAATAACTGTAGACGGTGTTGACGTCGCTGTTGTCGAAGGCAAAGCTGACGCGGTTGCCGCTGCCGAGGAAGTTGGTCTGCTGCACGCTGGCATTGAACACAAAGCCCGAACTCTGCGAGAAGCCGACGCCCGCGGTAACGCTGCCCGAAGATGTTTCCTTGACCGAATAATTGACATCCAGCTGGTCGGTCGTGCCGGGCACGGAGGGTGTTTCGACGTTGACCTCTTCGAAATAACCGAGGCGATCGAGACGCGTCCTGGAGCGTTCGACTTTCTCGGCCGAATACCAGCCGCCTTCCATCTGGCGCATCTCCCGGCGCAGCACCTCGTCCCGCGTTATGCTGTTACCTGAAATGTTGATCCGCCTGACATAAACACGCTTGCCGGGATCGATGAAGTATCCCAGCGACACCTCGTCGGTCTCGTCATCGATGTCGGGGACGGTGTTCACGTTGGCGAATGCGTAGCCCTGGTTGCCGAGCAGCGAACTGATCTTGTCGACCGATTCCGTAACGCGCTTGCGGGAGAAAACATCACCCGGATTGATGTTGATCAGCGGATAGATCTCCTCTGCCGGCACGACCAGGTCACCCGAAAGGGTGACCACCTTGATACGATACTGGTCACCCTCCGTGATATTGATGGCGAGGTAGATGTCCTTCTTGTCGGGGGTTATCGAAACCTGCGTGGAATTGACCTGGAACTGCAGATAACCGCGGTCGAGATACCAGGTACGCAGCACTTCGAGATCGGCAGCCAGTGCCTGTTTTGAATACTGGTCACGCTTGGTGAACGCCGAGAAAAACGTCGGCGTGGTCAGGCTGAACTCATCCAGCAGCTCTTCGTCACTGAACGTGTGATTGCCGATGATGTTGATCTGCCTGATGCGGGCCACGCGCCCCTCGGAAATATCGATCAGGATGCCGACGCGATTGCGCTCCAGGGGCGTAATCGTGGTATTGATCTTCACGGCATACTTGCCGCGGCTGAAATACTGGCGCTGCAGTTCCTGCTCGACCTTTTCCAGCAGCGAGCGGTCGAACACGCGCCCCTCGGCAAGGCCGATCTCCTTCAGTCCACTCAGCAACTCCTCGCTATCGAGGTCCTTGTTGCCTTGCAATTCGATGCTGCTGATCGCGGCGCGTTCCCGTACGTACACCACCAGCACGTCGCCTTCACGCTCGAGACGGACATCCTCGAAGAAACCTGTTTTGAACAGAGCCTGGATTGCACTGACGCTGGCGCCGGTATCCATGGTCTGGCCGATCTTCACGGGCAGGTAGTTGAACACGGTTCCTGCTGATATGCGTTGCAGGCCCTCGACCCGGATATCGTCGACGGTAAAGGGTTCGAACGCCCGCGCCGGACCGCACAGCAACAGTGCCAGAAACAGCACGGGCAAAAACAGACTGGATGGTTGGATGCGGTATTTCATTCTTGTCGCTTATTCGACCAGGCGCAATATATCGTTGTAAAAAGCCACTGACATCAATGCCAGCAGCATTGCGATGCCGATTTTCTGTCCGATCAGCTGGGCGGCTTCCGATACCGGGCTGCCTTTCGCGAATTCCACCAGGTAGTACAGCAGGTGGCCGCCATCGAGCACCGGTATCGGTAACAGGTTCAGTACACCCAGGCTGACACTGACGATCCCGAGGAAGCCCAGAAACGCAGCCAGCCCGATGGTCGCTGACTGGCCCGCATACTGGGCAATACTGATTGGCCCGCTCAGGTTTTCCACAGATGCCTTGCCGGCCAGCATCTTCCAGAGGGTACGCAGCGTGAGCGTCGTGACCTCCCATGTCTTGCCAAGTGCCGCGGGGGCCGCTTCCAGCAGGCCATAGCGGACGACGACGCGCATTGTATCACGCTGTTCCTGGTCCGGCAGTTGCACAGACGCGCCGATAAAACCGATTTCCCGGCCGGCGTCGCGCTTGCGCGCCGGCACGAGGGTCAGCGGAACCTCGACACCGCCCCTCAGCACGGTGAGTTGCAGCGTTTGCTCGGGACGCTCGCGCACGTATTCGACCCAGTCATTCCAGCTGTCGACGGTCTCGCCGTCCGCGGTCACAATCCTGTCACCGCCCCGCAGGCCGGCACGTTCCGCCGCGCCGTCCGGCACTATCTCGTCAATGACCGGCGGCAACTGCCACAGACCGACCCCGAAGTTCTCGAGCACCCCGCCCTTCTCCAGCAACCCGCTTTCACCGAGGCCGGCCTGCAGGCGGCGCTCGTTGCCATCGTTGCCGCGCACGGTCAGTGTGATCGATGACTGCTCACCCAGCCCTGCATCGAGCAGTTCCATGACCGCTGCCTCCCACGTTGGCGTCGGCTGGTCATCGATCGTGAGGATCTCGTCACCGGCAAGGATGCCGGCCTGCGCTGCAACGGAGCCTGCGTGAACATCGCCCACGACCGGGCGCAGGCCGGGCACGCCGGCAACGAACATCGCCCAGTACACCAGGATCGCAAACATGAAATTGAACAATGGCCCGGCAACCACCACGGCCACGCGCGTCGACAGCGGCTGACGATTGAATGCGCGATGGCGCTCATCCGGCGCGACCTCGCCCTCGCGCTCGTCCAGCATCTTGACATATCCGCCCAGAGGAATCGCCGCAATGACAAGCTCGGTACGATCGCGGCCGAACGTGCGCTGCCATAACGGATTGCCGAAGCCGATGGAAAAGCGCAACACCTTCACGCCGAGACGACGCGCAACCCAGTAATGGCCGAACTCGTGGACTGTCACCAGCGCGCCGATCGCCAGAATGAATGCCAGCAATGAGACGACCACGCTATTCATCGTGCCACTACGACCTTTGCCTGCATGATAAGTTCGGCTGCCGCTTCGCGGGCCATTTCATCGGCATCGAGTATGACCTGCAGCGTATCTGCCGCCTGCACCGCGCAACGTTCCAGCGCATCCTCGATGACCCGGTGGATCGTGGTAAACGGTATTTGCCGCTCAAGGAACGCTGCAACGGCAACCTCGTTGGCAGCGTTCAGAATGGCCGGCGCGGTTCCGCCGGCCTCCATGACGGCACTTGCCAGGCCCAGACAGGGGAAACGCGCGCTGTCCGGCGTCTCGAACTGCAGCATGCCATGTTCCAGCAGGTCCAGGCCCGCGGCGCCCGATGCAATACGCTCCGGCCAGCCAAGTGCATGACTGATCGGGATGCGCATGTCCGGATTACCCATCTGCGCCAGCATGGAACCGTCTTCGTACTCGACCAGCGAGTGCACCAGCGACTGCGGGTGCAACACCACCTGGATGCGCCCGGTCTCGAGCCCGAACAGCCAGCCCGCCTCGATGACCTCGAGCCCCTTGTTCATCATGGTGGCGGAATCCACGGAAATTTTTCTGCCCATGTCCCAGTTTGGATGGGCGCAGGCCTGTTCCGGGGTCACGCTGCACAGCTGCCTGATCGGCAGGGTGCGGAACGGGCCGCCGGATGCGGTCAGCAGGATCCTGCGGACGCCGCGCGGCGGCTCGCCTGCCGTGTAGTTGTCCGGCAGGCACTGGAAAATGGCGTTATGCTCGCTGTCGACCGGCAGCAGCCCGGCGCCGTTTTCGCGGACCGCCTGCATGAACAGGGCACCGGACATGACCAGCGCTTCCTTGTTGGCCAGCAGCACACGCTTGCCCCGTTTCGCCGCCTCCAGCGTCGGCAGCAGCCCGGCCGCCCCGACGATCGCTGCCATGACATGATCGACCTCGGGCAGACCGGCCACCCGCACCAGCGCATCGTGCCCTGCCAGCACCTCCGTATCCGGCGACCGGTCGGCCAGCATCCGGCGCAGGCGTTCGGCGGCATCCGCATCCGCCATGACCGCGTAACGCGGCCGGAAGCGAACACACTGCTCCGCCAGTTCCTCGGCACGGGCATTGGCCGTCAGCGCAACAACCCTGAAACGGTCCGGATGCCGGGCAATGACATCCAGGGTGCTCAAACCGATCGAGCCGGTCGAGCCCAGGATCGTGATACCTGACGGTGTCGTGGACACACTCACAGCTCAAGCCACCGGTAAGCGGACAGGAACAACGGCGCAGCAGCCACCAGGCTGTCAATGCGGTCGAAGATTCCGCCATGTCCGGGAATAATGCTGCCGCTGTCCTTGATGCCGCTCTGGCGCTTGAGCAGACTGACCAGCAGATCACCCACCACGGAGAACATCATGGCAACCAGCGTCGCCAGCATGAATTTCGCGGTCCACGGCAGTGCCGCATCCAGCAGCAGCCAGGCGATGGCTGCTGCGAACAGAACGCTGGCCAGCAGCCCCCCGTAGACACCCTCCCAGGTCTTGCCCGGACTGACGACCGGCGCCAGTTTGTGCCGGCCCAGATAGCGCCCGGCAAAATAGGCGCCGCTGTCCGCCAGCCACACCATGACCAGCAGAATCAGCACCAGCCGGGGGCCGTCGTCGGCCGCACCGTGAATCAGCGTCAGTGCCAGCCACGCCGGTACAGCCACCAGTATCCCGGCCACCAGCTTGACGGCCGTACAGGCCGGGGACTGTCCAGCGCACAGCCGCGGCCGGGTCAGCCAGATGAGTGCACACAGCCACCAGACACAGGCCACCAGCAGCACGGGCCAGGCGATTGCCTCGAGGCCTGCCGCATGGCATAACCAGAACAGGCCGGCAATCACTACCAGGTAGGCGATCCGGGCCGGCGTGCCGGGGAGCAGTGCAAGGCGCCCCCATTCCCACATGCCGGCCAGCAGGATGGCGGCCAGGATCAGCAGGAACATGTCCGTCGACAGGTACAGCACGCCGTAGACAACCAGCGGTATCATGATGGCCGCGGATATCAGTCGCGTCCTAAGCACCCCGCAGTCGCTCCACCTGTTCGCCGGTACGTCCGAAGCGTCGCTGGCGGTTTGCATACCAGTCGAGCGCCTTGCCGAATTCATCTTCATCGAATGCCGGCCAGAGGATATCGGTGAAATACAGCTCGGTGTAGGCCAGCTGCCAGAGCAGGAAATTGCTGATGCGGCGTTCGCCACCGGTGCGGATAAACAGGTCGGGCAACGGCAGGTCGGCGACGCACATTTCCTGCCCAAGCCGTTCAGGGGTAATTTCGTCCGGCTTCAGTACACCGGCGGAAACCTGTTCGGCCAGCCTGCAGGCGGCCTGCGTGATATCCCACTGACCGCCGTAATTGGCGGCGATTACCAGCTCCAGCTGCCGGTTACCCGCGGTCTGCGCCTCGGACTCGTCGATCAGCTTTTGCAGGTTGTCCGAAAAGGCGGAGCGCTCGCCGATGAATCGCAACCTGACATTGTTGCGGTCGAGTGCACTGACCTCCTTTTTCAGGGTATTGACGAAGAGATCCATGATCATACTGACCTCGTCGCTCGGCCGGCGCCAGTTCTCGCTGCTGAATGCAAACAGCGTCAGCGCCTCGACCCCCCTGTCGATGCAGGACTCGACCGTGCGCCTGACCGACTTGACACCTTCGCGATGACCGATTGCCCGCGGCAACATTCGGGTGCGCGCCCAGCGACCGTTGCCATCCATGATAATGGCAACATGGCGCGGCTGGCTTGTCGTATTGGTATCAGACTGCTCCAAGAAAACGCACCCGTTCGCTAGCTGGTTCCCGCCTCACCGGGCCCGGGAATCCTGTCATTTATAAATCACTCGCGTCAGTGCGAGCGAAGCGCGGCAAGCCCTGCCAGGCGGACTCTGCCGGAACCCGTTGTAATCGCCGCACCCCCCTCGCAGCACCCGGGACGCCAGCGGCGAACTGCCCCGTCACCGCGCGTCTCGCAATGACGTTGCAAGACACTGCCTATATCTCCATCAACTCCGCTTCCTTGCCAGCCAGCACCCGGTCAACTTCGGCAACCCGTTCGTCGGTCAGCTTCTGGATATTGTCCTGTGCCCTGTGCTCCTCGTCGGTCGAGATTTCCTTTTCCTTGACCAGGTCCTTGAAGTCGTTGTTCGCATCCCGCCGGATGTTGCGAATGGCGACCTTGGCCGCCTCACCGTCCTTGCGTACGACCTTGACCAGTTCGCGGCGCGTTTCCTCGGTCAGCGGCGGCATCGGGATCCGGATCACCGTACCGGCGGTTGCCGGATTGAGGCCAAGATCGGATGTCATGATGGCCTTTTCGATCGGTTGCACCATGGTCTTCTCCCAGGGTGTTACGGACAGCGTGCGTGCGTCCTCCACACCGACATTGGCAACCTGCGAAATCGGCACTTGCGATCCATAGTAGTCCACCGTCAGATGGTCCAGCAGGCTCGGGTGCGCACGACCGGTGCGCACCTTGCCGAGCGATTGTTTCAGCGCATCGATACTCTTGCCCATCCGTGCGCCGGCATCCTTGATAATGTCGTCGATCATAGCGTCCTACCTCTCCCGCCGGACCAGTGTGCCGACTGCCTCGCCGGCAATGATTTTCGCCAGTTGTTCCCGTTCGAATATATTGAAGACCCGCACCGGCATGTCATGCTCGCTGCACAGCACCAGGGCTGTGGCATCCATGACACCCAGTTTTTTCTCCAGCGCCTCATCGTAACTGATAAAGTCGAACAACGTGGCCGCCGGATCTGTCACCGGGTCTGCCGAATACACACCATCGACCTTGGTTGCCTTCAGCATGATATCCGCATTGATCTCGATAGCGCGCAGGCTGGCCGCCGAGTCGGTGGTGAAGAACGGATTGCCGGTACCGGCGGCGAAGATCACCACGCGCCCGGCCTCCAGGTGCTCGATCGCCCGCCGGGCGGTATAGGATTCGCACACCTGGTGCATGGTCAGCGCCGACATGACACGACAGTCGCTGCCGGCCTGCTGCAGGGCGTCCTGCATGGCCAGTGCATTGATGACGGTGGCCAGCATGCCCATATGGTCGCCGGTCACGCGGTTCATGCCGTCAGAGGCCAGGCCGGCACCACGCAGCAGATTGCCGCCGCCGATGACCAGGCCGATCTGGATACCGCGGGCATGCTGCGCGTGGATTTCTGCGGCCAGCCGCCCGCTGACGCCGGGATCGATCCCGTGAGTGCCGTCGCCCATCAGGGCCTCGCCACTCAACTTCAGCAGTATCCGCCGGTATCCCATTTTTAACCCTTAACTTTCATGTATATAGGGCATGCGAACACCCTGTCCGGGTGCATTGTCTTACTTTTACTGGCGGATTGCCATAAAAAAAGGGGGCCGAATACCGGCCCCGTTGCACAAGTAAAAAAAGTTTGCAGATCCGTCAACCGCCCTTGACCTGCGCCATCACCTCGTCGGCAAAGTTCTCGCTCTTCTTTTCAATGCCCTCGCCCAGTTCGACGCGCTCGAAACGGCTGACACCGGCACCGGCCTGCTCCAGCAGCTTGCCGACCGTCAGGTCCGGGTCCTTGACAAAGGACTGGCCCAGCAGGGTGACCTCGCCGAGAAACTTGCGAATCCTGCCCTCGATCATCTTTTCGATAATGTTGTCGGGTTTACCGCTCTCGCGGGCCTGCGCAGTGAATATCTCGCGCTCGCGCTCGATCATGTCAACCGGCACCTGCTCTTCCGAGACACACACGGGACGCGGGTCATGCGCGGCGATGTGCATGGCAAGATCCTTGCCGAGTTCGGCATCACCGCCATCGAGCTCGACCAGCACACCGATACGCACACCGTGCGCGTAGGACGCCAGCGGGACGTTGCTTTCCACACGCGTGAACCGGCGTACCGCGATATTTTCACCGATAGTCGCAATCAACGACTTGCGGGCATCCTCGATCGTGGCGGCATCGCCGTCGTTCAGCGGCATCGCCATCAACGCATCGACGTCGGCCGGGTTGTCGGCGAGCACACGCCGGGCAATCGCACCGGCAAACGACTGGAAATCATCCTTCTTGGCAACGAAGTCGGTTTCGCAGTTGACCTCGACGATTGCCGCGGTCTTCTTGTCGTCGCTCAATTCGATGACCACCAGGCCCTCGGCCGCAATACGGCTGGCCTTTTTGTCAGCTTTTGCCATGCCGGACTTGCGCAGTGCCTCGATGGCTGCCTCGAGGTCGCCACCGGCGTCAACCAGTGCCTTCTTGCACTCCATCATGCCGGAACCGGTACGCTCGCGCAGTTCCTTGACTTGCGCCGCAGTTATAGCCATTTCAGAAATCCTCCGCAAAACTCTTGGTTACGCATGACTGACAGCCTGCCGCCTATTCACCGGCGCCGGCATCCTCTGCAGGGGCATCAGCAGCCACGGCCTCCGCGTTTTTCGGGGCGGCTTTCTTGGTCGCCTTTTTCACCGTGACCTTTTTTGCGGCCTTCTTCTTCGGCGACGCCTTCTTGCGTGCCGGTCTGGCCGCGCCCTCATCCACCTCGACGAACTCGTCTTTCGATTCCGCCACGGCGTGGGCAACGCTCAGATTGCCGGTACTGACGGCGTCGGCCGCCGCCTCGACATACAGATTGATGGCACGGATGGCGTCATCGTTACCCGGGATGATGTAATCGACGCCCTTGATCGAGTTGTTGGTGTCCACGACACCGACGACCGGAATACCCAGCTTGCGGGCCTCCTTCACGGCGATCTTTTCGTAGCCGACATCAACCACGAACATGGCATCGGGAATACCGCGCATGTCCTTGATACCGCCCAGGCTGCGCTCCAGTTTTTCCCGTTCACGCGTCAGCATCAGGGCTTCCTTCTTGCCGATGCGGTCATAGGAACCGTCTTCCGCCATGGTCTCGAGATCTTTCAGGCGCTTGATGGACTGCCTGACGGTCTTGTAGTTGGTGAGCATGCCACCGAGCCAGCGGTGGTTCACGAAAGGCATGCCGCAGCGGGTGGCGTTTTCCAGCACGGCCGACTGCGCCGAACGCTTGGTGCCGACGAACAGGATCGTTCCGCCATTTGCAACCAGGCTGCTGATGTAATTCATCGCATCCGAGAACATCGGCATGGTCTTTTCGAGGTTGATAATATGGATCTTGCCACGCTCGCCGAAGATGAAGGGGGCCATCTTCGGGTTCCAGTAACGGGTCTGGTGGCCAAAGTGAACGCCAGCTTCCAGCATCTGGCGCATCGATACGTCTGACATGTTTGTCTCTCCAGTGTCGGGTTGGTCTTCCATGCACCCCATGTCAGCAACCCGTCGGGCGACCGATTCCGCCGGTCGCACACCGGGCACCCTGCTGCATGTGCCGGTACATGTGTATATTTGTTGCCTCGCGGGCCGGGATGGCCCACTTAACAAGCCCGCCTTTATACCATACACTGCACCTCCCGACAATTGGTCTTCCCCGCCCGGCCAGTGTCTAACCATCAGCAGATCAGGGTGTTACATGCCTGTCACGATCAAAACGCCGGAAGAGATAGAGAAAATGCGCGTGGCCGGACGGCTCGCCGGCGAGGTGCTGCAGATGATCAGGCCGCATGTGGTGCCCGGTGTGGCCACGGAAGAACTCGACCGCATCTGCCATGACTACATCGTCAACGAGCAGCAGGCCATCCCCGCCCCGCTGAATTATCGCGGCTTTCCCAGGTCGATCTGCACCTCGGTCAACCACGTGGTCTGCCACGGGATCCCCGGCAACAAGGTTCTGAAAAAAGGCGACAGCGTCAACATAGACATCACCGTCATCAAGGACGGATTCCATGGTGACACCAGCAAGATGTTCTTCGTCGGCGAACCGAAAGTGGCTGCCGAACGGCTTGCGCGCATCAGTCACGAGTGCCTGCGCATCGGCATCGACCTGGTCAGGCCGGGCGTCCGGCTGGGTGATATCGGTCACGCCATCCAGCAGCATGCCGAATCGAATCACTGCTCCGTGGTACGCGAGTACTGCGGTCACGGCATCGGTCGCGAGTTTCAAGAGGATCCGCAGATCCTGCACTACGGCAAGCCCGGCACCGGCATGCCCATCGAGGCCGGCATGACCTTTACTATCGAACCGATGATCAATGCCGGCAAGCGCCATACCCGGCTGCTGCCGGACGGCTGGACCGTGGTGACCAAGGACCACAGCCTGTCGGCACAATGGGAACATACCATCCTGGTAACCAGCGACGGACACGAGGTTCTGACCTGTCTCCCCGGCGACGAAGTCTGATCCGTACTATCCATGCACCGATCGCCACCAAGCACATCCCCGTCGACAGATTTCGCGGCCTGGTTCGATCTCGCGGCACTGCAGCAGGACGATGCGACCGCCAGCGCGCTGCTGGCCCCGGTCAAGCAATACCTGGCAGACGGCAACCGCGTCATCGCCGACCGCTTCGAACGCGGAACCGACGTTGCACTGCTGCTGGAAGCCCGCTCCTGGCTGGTCGACCAGGTCCTGTGCCACTGCTGGTCATGCTGCATGGGGGACGATGCCGAAACCCTGGCACTGGTGGCCGTTGGCGGATACGGACGCAGCGAACTCATGCCGGGCTCCGACGTGGATTTGATGCTGCTGATGCCGGATGTCGAAGATGCACGCATTAACAGCCAGGCGGAAACACTGCTCACTTTCCTGTGGGACGTTGGCCTCGATGTCGGTCACAGCGTCCGTACCGTCGCGGATTGTGCCGAGCAGTCGCTGGCGGATATCACCGTCGTCACCAATCTCATGGAATCGCGGTTGCTGGCCGGTTCCAGCAGTCTGTACGCGGATATGCAGGCCGCTACGGCGCCCGATAAAATCTGGAACAGCCGCGATTTCTTCGAGACCAAGCTCGGGGAGCAGCGTGCCCGTCACCGCAAGTACCACGGCAGCGGTTACAACCTCGAACCCAATATCAAGGAGGGGCCCGGCGGCTTGCGCGATATCCAGATGATTACCTGGGTCACCAAGCGGCATTTCGGGACGGCCTCGCTTGAACAACTGGTCGAGCACGGTTTCCTGACCGATAGCGAGTACCAGACCCTGGTGGATGGACGCACACAGCTGTGGAGGACCCGTTTTGCGCTGCATACCCTCACCGGCCGCAGTGAGGACCGCCTGCTGTTTGATTACCAGCGCACCCTTGCGGAACAATTCGGTTACCTGAACGATGCAAGACGGCTCGGTGTGGAAGCCTTCATGCGCGAGTACTACCGCACGATCATGGAACTCAGCCGGCTCAACGAAATGTTGCTGCAATTGTTCCACGAGGAAATTCTCCACCCGGAAGGCCCGGGTGAGCCGGTTGCACTGGGCAAGCGCTTCCAGTCACGGCATGGCTACCTGGAGGCCGTGGACACCGGGATATTCAGCTACAATCCAATGGCACTGCTGGAAATCTTTCTGCTACTGCAACAACATCCGGAACTGCATGGTGTACGTGCCGACACGGTCCGCGCCTTGCGTTCGCATTGCAACCTCATCGATGAGGAATTTCGCAACGATATCCGTGCGCGCAGTCTGTTCATGGAGATACTGCGCCAACCACAGGGCATCACCAACGCACTGCGGCGCATGAATCTTTACGGTGTACTTGCTGCCTACCTGCCCGCCTTCGGCAATGTCGTCGGCCTGATGCAGTACGACCTGGTCCATGTCTACACCGTGGACGAGCATATCCTGATGGTCGTTCGCAACCTGCGGCGCTTCACCGTGCATGAATACGCCACCGAGTTTCCCCTCTGCAGCCATATCGTCGGCACCCTGCCCAAGCTGGAATTACTGTATATCGCCGGCCTGTTCCACGACATAGCCAAGGGTCGTGGCGGTGATCACTCGAAGCTGGGTAGCAGCGATGCCTACGAATTCTGCACACATCATCATCTCAGCGAGTACGATACCAGGCTCGTCACCTGGCTGGTCAAGCAGCACCTGCTGATGTCGTCCACGGCACAGAGCCAGGACATCGACGACCCGGTGGTGGTCAATCGCTTCGCCAGCGTCGTGGAGGATACCGTACGACTGGACTATCTCTACCTGCTCACGGTCGCGGACATCCGTGCGACCAATCCGAAGTTGTGGAACAACTGGAAGGACACCCTGCTGAAACAGCTTTACTACAATACCCGCCGTGCACTGCAGCGCGGCCTGCAGGACCCCATGCAGCGCTCCGAACGGATCGAGCAGGTCAAGGCAGCCGCACTGGATGATCTCGGCGGTGATGACGGCCGCTATACGACGCTGTGGCAACGACTGGGCGATGAGTACTTCCTGCATCACGTACCCTCGCAGGTCGCCGCGCATACCCGGCTGGTTGCTGATCATGCTGCGGACAACGGCTGTATGGTCAGCGTAGAGCCGGACAGTGAACGCGGCGGCACCGAGATTTTCATTTACGGGAAATCAAAGGAACGCCTGTTCAGCCGCATTACGTCCGTGATCGAACAGCTCGGCCTGAACGTGGTCGATGCCGGTGTTGTCTCGACCGATGACGACCATATCCTGGATACCTTCCACGTACTGGAGGAAAACGGACAACCGGTCGCCGGCGATGCGCGCATGACCGAAATACAGGAAACACTCCGGCAGTCCATCGACAGCGACGAGGATGCAGGCTGGCATATCAACCGGCGGCGGCCGCGCCAGCACCAGCATTTCCCGATCAAGACCCACATCGCCTTCAGGCAGGACGAAGACAGCCAGCGCACCATCATGGAACTGACGACTGCCGACCGTCCGGGCCTGCTGTCACGAATCGGCCGGGCATTCGCCGACTGCGACGTGCGGCTGTGGAATGCCAAGATCGCAACGTTCGGCACGCGTGCGGAAGATTTCTATTACATTACCGACCTGGAAAACAGGCCGCTGACGGAAAAGGCGCAGTTCGCGTGCCTTGAAAAGGCTGTCGAAAAATACCTCGCCCGGAACGGGAGCTGATGATCGCCTGCCGCCACCGGCGGGGGGCTCGCCCCGAACGGATGCGCAAGAAAGTGCCGGTTATCGCATGCGGTGATGCCAGCCGGGACTAGGTCTCGATCAACTCGATGGCATTGCCGTCCGGGTCGCGGCAGAACAGTGCGCGACGTCCCGACTGACTGAGCGTGTAATCGATGCCGGCCTCGTCCAGTGCACGCGTCACTGCCCCGAGATCGTCGATATCCATCGCCAGGTGCCGGTCGCGGCCACCGTGTTCGGGCAGCTGGCGGTCACTCCCGTCCACCGCCAGCTCCAGCAGGTGAATCTGCTGGCCGCCGCCGGCATCCAGCCAGGCGCCGGGAAAGCCGAGTTCCGGGCGCTGCCTGTTGATTTCCAGACCGAGAATGCCGTGATAGAAGCCAAGCGCACGCTGTGTATCGGCAACCAGCAGACTCACATGGTTGATCCGGATAATCTGTATCATGCCCCGTCCTCCGCGTGTATGCGCGCGGCCAGCCATGCGGCGATGATAATCATGCCGCCGCCGATCCACTCGCGCAGCAGGATCACCTCGTCCGTCAGCAGCAGGGACGACACGGCACCGGCAACCAGTTCGAACAGCAGGATGACCGCCGAACGGTGTACCGGCATGCGCGTCACGCCATACACCACGGCCAGCGTCATGACCAGAAAACCGCACAGGCCCAGCAGGACTGCCCAGCCATAGACCGCACCCTCCACCGCCGGCAAACCGGTCCGGCTGAGGAAAATCCAGGCTGCGGCGACCAGTACATTCCCGGTCCAGCCACAGGCCGACTTCAGCAGCACGCCGGCATCCTGCATCCGTCGCACGAACACATTGCTCAACGCGAAGGCGAAACCGGCGGACACCGCCAGCCAGTCGGCACGATCAGCCGGCCAGGGCATACCGATATCCTCGTTCCACAACATGATCAGGGCACCGGCCACGGCAATAACAAACACCTGCAGCGAGCGGGCGTCGAGCCGCTCATTCAGCATCAGCCAGCCCAGGCACACGGCCCAGAACGGCGACAGGTAGAACAGCAACAGCACGCGCACCACATTGCCGTCGATGACGGCCATGATAAAGGCCACGTTTGTCCAGCCCGCGGTCAGGCCCATCAACAGCAATGGCAGGGCATTGCGCTGCAGCGGCCCGATATCGCGTACGAACACCCACAGGAACAGGCAAAGCGCAGCGCCGTAACTGACCAGCGCACTCCAGGCCCCCGTCAGGCCCTGCTCTTCCAGCAGGCGCAGCGGATACCACACCACTCCCCACAGGGTGGCGGTGAACAGCAGGCTGAGTACGGGCAACAGTCGGTTTTCCATCGTGGTTGTATACCCGGATTCCTTACTCACCCCTCCTCCTCATGATGAGGGGATCGAATAACAGAATTTGATGATAGCCCTCCTGGCCGGCCTCCCTGCCCGCCTCACTGCCGCAGCGGCCGAACGGCGGGGATACGGGAGAGGTAACCGGCTTCGGTTTAATGCCGGCGCCCGGATCCATTATACTTGCCGCCCGTATCCAAACAGGCACAGCAGGAAATTGCAAACCGGGCACACCGGGCAGCGATAACAACAACGTCATGAATCCTGATATGTCAAGGTTGCAGCCCTACCCGTTCGAACGGCTGGCGACCCTGTTCGCCGGCACCGCGCCGCCCCGCGACCGGCACGAAATATCGCTGTCGATCGGCGAACCACGGCATACCACACCCGGCTTTATTGCCGAGACACTGCTTGAACACCTGCACGGCCTGTCGCGCTATCCACTCACGCGCGGCAGTGACGAACTGCGCGCTGCCATCGCCGACTGGCTGACGCAGCGTTTCTCACTGCCCGCCGGCAGCCTGGACCCCGCACACCAGGTACTGCCGGTAAACGGCACCCGCGAAGCGCTGTTTGCGTTTGCACAATGCATCATCGACCGGTCGGAAAAACCGCTGGTTGCGATGCCGAACCCCTTCTACCAGATCTACGAGGGCGCCGCCCTGCTGGCCGGTGCCGAACCGTATTTCATGGACACGACGCGTGCAACGGGCTACCGGCCGGATCTCGATGCCGTTCCCGACCATGTCTGGGCCCGCTGCCAGCTTGTGTATATCTGTACGCCGGGCAACCCGAGCGGCGCCGTCATGCCGCTCGCACAGCTGCAACAACTGATCGAGCTTGCCGAGCGACATGATTTCATTATCGCCTCCGATGAATGCTATGCGGAAATCTATCCTGAGGGCACCGCACCACCGCCCGGGTTGCTGCAGGCCGCAATTGCAAGCGGCCGCGATGACTACCGCCGCTGCCTGGTATTCCACAGCCTGTCCAAGCGCTCGAACGCCCCGGGCCTGCGTTCGGGATTCGTGGCCGGCGACCGCAACCTGGTCGAACACTTCCTGCGCTACCGGACCTACCATGGCAGCGCCATGCCGCCTGCCACGCAGGCCGCGAGCGTGCGTGCCTGGCAGGATGAAGCTCATGTCGCGGAGAACCGCCGCCTGTATGACGAAAAATTTTCCGCCGTGCTGGATATCCTGGTTGTGCATATCGATGTACACGCGCCGGCAGCCGGTTTCTACCTGTGGCCGCAAACGCCGGTCGATGATGCCGACTTCGCCCGCGGGCTGTGGCTGCAGCAGCATGTCAAGGTGCTTCCGGGCAGTTACCTTTCACGCAGCGGCGCCAACGGCAATCCCGGGCAGCGACACGTGCGCATGGCGCTGGTCGCACCGCTGGAAGACTGTATCGAGGCCGCACAGCGCATTAAATCCTACATTCAGGGCCTGTAGCGGTTATCATAATCGCCCTGTTCAATGATCCCCGGAGAGACCGAACAAATGAGCAACATACAGTCAACCATCGAAGAGGCCTTCGAACGGCGCGCGGACATTACTCCGCGCAGCGTGGAAACCCACGTCAAGGAGGCCACGCTGGAGGCAATCGAATTGCTCGACCGGGGTGTGGCGCGCGTTGCCGAAAAGAAAAACGGCGAGTGGGTGGTCAATGACTGGCTGAAAAAGGCGGTATTGCTGTCGTTCCGCATCGAGGACAACGCCTTCATCAAGGGCGGTTTCACCAATTACTACGACAAGGTGCCATCGAAGTATGCCGACACCAACTCGCGTGAATTCCGCGACGGCGGCGTCCGCGTCGTACCGCCGGCCACCGCGCGCAAGGGCTCCTATATCGCATCCGGCGCCGTGCTGATGCCGTCGTACGTCAACATCGGCGCCTACGTCGACAGCGGCACCATGGTGGACACCTGGGCGACGGTCGGCTCCTGTGCGCAGATCGGCAAGAACGTGCATCTCTCCGGCGGCGTCGGCATCGGCGGTGTGCTGGAGCCGGTCCAGGCAGCCCCGACGATTATCGAGGACAACTGCTTCATCGGCGCCCGTTCTGAAGTCGTGGAGGGCGTCATCGTCGAGGAAGGCTCGGTCATTTCCATGGGCGTCTACATCGGGCAAAGCACGCGCATCTATGATCGCGAAAAAGACGAGGTCCTGTATGGCCGCATACCGGCCGGCTCCGTGGTCGTGTCCGGCAACCTGCCATCGAAGGACGGCAAATACAGCCTGTATTGCGCGGTCATCGTCAAGCGCGTCGACGATAAGACCCGCTCCAAGGTCGGCATCAATGAGCTATTGCGTGATATCTAGATTTTTGCGGCGCATACTTTAAACATGAAAATCGATAGCCACGGAACTACACGGAAAGATTAGAAATGTTTTTTCCGTGTTATTCCGTGTGGTTCTGTGGCAATAATTGCATACATATACAATACTAATATACAGGTGTGATATTCCTGCTGGACGTTTAATTGGCCGGTCACTCATGACGACACTCTACGGCATCAAAACCTGCGACACTGTGCGCAAGGCGCGTCGCTGGCTGGACGATAACGGGGTGGAGTACACCTTCCACGACGTACGCAGTGACGGGCTGGACAAAAAGACCCTGCAGGCGTGGGAACAGCAGCTTGGCTGGGAACGGCTGCTCAACCGTCGCGGCACGACCTGGCGCAGACTGCCGGACAAGGTGCGCGACGGTGTCGACCGGACGCGTGCCCTGCAGATCATGCTGGACAATCCCGCCATCATCAAACGCCCGGTGCTGGCCGTGAGCCGGCAACACTACCTCGGTTTTTCTGCGGATAGCTACGGCGAAATCTTCAACTGATGATGAGCGATACACAGGACCTCGTCCGCGACCTGGTCGCACGTGAGTCCGTGACCCCGGACGATGCCGGTTGCCAGCTACTGCTGGCCGAACGGCTCGGCGCCATCGGCTTCACTGTCGAGCACCTGCGCTTCGGCGAAGTCGACAACCTGTGGGCGCGGCGCGGCACGGACGCTCCGCTGCTTGCATTCGCCGGACATACCGACGTGGTACCGCCCGGCCCGCCGGATGCCTGGCAGTCCGATCCGTTTGCACCCGAGGTGCGCGACGGCTACCTGTACGGGCGCGGCGCCGTGGACATGAAAAGCAGCATTGCCGCCATGGTCACTGCCTGCGAACGCTTCGTTGCCGCGCACCCGGCACACCGGGGCTCGATGGCATTCCTCATAACCAGTGACGAGGAAGGCCCGTCCATCGACGGTACGGTCAGGGTGGTCGAGCACCTCGAGGCGCGCAACGAGAAGATCGACTGGTGCCTGGTCGGCGAACCCTCGAGCCGGGAACGCACCGGCGACATCATCAAGAACGGCCGTCGCGGCTCATTCAACGGCAAGCTGCGCATCCAGGGCAAACAGGGCCACGTTGCCTACCCCGGACTGGCCGACAACCCGATTCACCGCGCCGCACCGGCGCTGGCGGAACTCGCCGCGGTTGAATGGGACAGCGGCAACGAGCATTTCCCGCCGACCAGCTTCCAGATATCCAATATCCGCGCCGGTGACGGGACCGAAAACGTCATACCGGGCACGCTGGATGTCATGTTCAACCTGCGCTTTTCCACCGAATCATCGGTCGAATCGATCCGCACGCGGACGCATGCCATTCTGGACCGTTACGGACTGGACTACACACTGGACTGGAAGCTCTCCGGGCAGCCGTTTCTCACGCCGGCCGGCGAACTGGTGGATGCCGCCACCGTGGCCATCCGCAAGGTCACCGGTATTCATACCGGGCTCTCGACCAGCGGCGGCACCTCCGATGGCCGCTTTATCGCACCAACCGGTGCCCAGGTGGTCGAACTCGGACCGGTCAATGCCACCATCCACCAGGTAAACGAATGTATCCGGGTTTCAGAAATTGACGATTTATCTGTAATATACGAGGAAATTCTCAAACAATTACTCAGCTGATCTCCATGCTTATGCAGACAAGCCATTACAAGCGGTTGTTCGCTCCCCTCAGGGTAACCGGCCTGCTGGTCAGCATGACCCTGCTCACCGCCTGCTCCATGGGCCAGATCGTGGTGCGCAGCTCCCAGGCTATCCTCGACAGCGGTATCGAGGCAATGAACCGCGAGACCGACCTGCAACTCGCGCGCGCGGCCATACCGGCCAACATCAAGCTCGTCGAGGGCATGCTGATCGAGGATCCCGGCAACACCGTGCTGCGCCTGTATGCCGCGGAGGGTTTCTACGGCTACAGCTACGGCTTTATCGAAGACGAAGACCGCGCACGCGCCTCGCTGCTGTACCGGCGCTGCTACGAGCATGCACGGCTGGCGCTGCAACAGGCCGGCATGTCACTGGACCCGGAGCGCACCGGCACGGAACAGCTGGCCAACGCGGTCGCACGGCTCGACAGCCGCGCGGTACCGGCGCTGTTCTGGACTGCTTCCTGCCTCGGCAAGTGGATCGACCTCAACCGCGACAATGTCCGCAGCATCGCCGGCTTCGGCAATGCCGCCGCCCTGATGCAGGGCGTCATCGAACACGACGATGACTACTACCACGGCGGCGCGCACATGTTTTTCGGTGTCTATTACGGCGCCCGTCCTCCCATGCTGGGCGGCGACTTCGCGCGCTCGCAACAGCACTTTGCGCGCGCGCACGAGATCAACGGGCAGAAACTGCTGCTGGTCGATCTGCTCAAGGCGGAATACCTGTACCGTCAGCAGCTGGACCGCAAGGCGTTCCATGACACGCTGCAAAAGGTTCGCAATGCGCCGGATGACCTGTATCCCGAGATGGCGCTGGTCAACACCATCGCCAGGCGCAAGGCGCATGAGCTGCTGGCACACGAGGACGACTGGTTTTGAACGGCGCCCGGACAAGCCGCCTGCTGATTATCCTGCCGGTCGCGCTGGTCCTCGCACTGCTCTCCCCGCCACTGCTGGCCGAAAAGACCTGGGTACTCAAGTTCGCCACACTGGCCCCGTCGGGCACCACCTGGATGAACCTGCTCGAGGAATGGGCGGAGACCGTAAAAACGGAAAGCGGCGGCCGGCTGGTATTCAAGATTTATCCCGGCGGCGTCCAGGGGGATGAGCCCGACGTACTGAAAAAGATCCGCTTCGGACAGCTGCATGGCGGCGCCTTCACCGGCTATGGCATCGGGCGGATCTATTCCCCCGCGCGCGTGCTGGAGCTGCCGTTCCTGTTCGAGAACATCCACGAAATCGACTATGTGCGCGAGCAGCTCATGCCGGATATCGAGCAGGGTTACCGCGACAACGGCTACGAAATGCTCGGCTGGATGGAAGTCGGGTACGTGTATTTTTTTTCCAGGCAACCGATCCGCTCACTCGAAGACCTGGCAAAGGCGCGCCTGTGGTACTGGCAGGGTGATCCGCTGGGCAAGGCGTTTTTCGATGCCAGCGGACTGTCACCGGTCCCCCTGTCCGTCATCGACGTCTATACCAGCCTGTCGACCGGCATGATCGATACCGTGTATGCACCGCCGCTCGGCGCCCTGGCCCTGCAGTGGTTCTCGAAGACGCAATACATCACCAATGTACCGATGGCCAACGGTATCGGTTCACTGGTGGTGTCGCGCCGGTTTTTCCAGGGGCTGCCGCAGGATCTGCAGCTGCTGCTGAAGCGCACCGGGCGTGCCACCGGCGAGAAGCTGGTCACCGCGACGCGGCGCGATAACGAGGCCGGACTGGAGGTTTTGCAGGAACACGGCCTGCAGCTGATTGAGGGCGATGCCGACCTGGTCAGCGGCGAGATCGAGACCATCAGTGCGGCGGCCGGCCAGTCTCTGATCGACAACGGTTATTTACCGGGCTCGCTGATCGAGCGCGTGCGGGCACTGATCCGCGAGTACCGCGTGAAGCACGCCGAAACACCGCCGCATGCCGATGGCTGAACCCGCCTGGGTCACCAGCCTGCGACACTCGCTGGTCCGCCTGGACGGCTTCATGGCCTGCACTTCCCTGCTGTTGCTGCTGTTGCTGGTCGGCGCACAGGTTGTGCTGCGCAACCTGTTCGACAGCGGCATTCCGCACGCCGACATCCTGTCCCGTTACCTGGTGCTGTATGTGACTTTCTTCGGCGCCGCCCTGGCGATCGAGGAGCACCGCCACATCCGCATCGATGTGCTGGCCGTGCTGGTCGAACCGCATCGCCTGCATGCACTCAGGCGTCCGTTGTACCTGATCTCGGCCATCGTGTGCGTGATACTGACCTGGGCCGCCGTACGTTTCTGGTATGACGACTGGCAGTACGTGGCGGAGTACGAGCGCTGGTCATCCATCCTGGCACTCATTACCCCGTTCGGTTTCGGCCTGTTGAGCGTGCACTTCCTCCTCGGTGCCGCATTCCCCGACAACCGTGACGAGGGGCATTTATGACCGGGCTGCTGGTCATTTGCATCATATTGCTGGCCCTGCTCGGCATGCCGCTGTTTATCGCCCTGGCCGCCGGCAGCCTGCTGGCAACGTTCAATGCCGGCCTTGACCCGGCGCTGCTGGCCGTCGAGCTGAACCGCCTCGCCGCATCGCCCTACCTGGCCGCGATCCCGCTGTTCACCTTTGCCGGCGTGGTGCTGGCCGCGGGCGGGGCGCCCCAGCGCATGATCCAGCTGTTCAATGCCATGGTCGGCTGGCTGCCCGGCGGCATGGCCGCTGTCACGCTCGGCTCGTGCGCCTTCTTTACCGCATTCTCCGGTGCCTCGGGCGTGACCATCCTGGCCCTCGGCGGCCTGATGTTCCCCATGCTGCTGCGTGCCGGCTACGGGGAACGCTTCAACCTGGGGCTGCTGACGACCTCGGGATCGCTCGGGCTGCTGTTCCCGCCGAGCCTCGCCATCCTGCTGTACGGCATCGTCTCGGGCGTCAGCATCGACCAGCTGTTCCTGGCCGGCATCGTGCCGGGCACCCTGCTGATGGTGATCCTGGGCATCTATTGCATGTACAACGGCAGGCGCACAGACGTGCCGCGCCACCACTTCTCGATGAAGCAACTGTACACCGCGCTGCGCGAGGGCGCCTGGGACCTGCTGCTGCCGGTCAGCATCATCGTCGGTATCTTCGGCGGCTACGTGACCATCGGCGAGGCGGCGGCCTGCACAGCGATCTATGTCCTGCTGCTGGAGAGTGTCATCCACCGCGAGATCCAGCTTGTCCGGGAGCTGCCCGCACTGATGAGAAAAACTGCAATCCTGGTGGGCAGCATCCTGATCATCCTCAGTGTGGCGATGGGCCTGACCAACCTGCTGATCGATGCGCAGCTGCCGATGAAGATGCTCGGCTGGATCGAGCAGCATATCGATTCCGAACTGCAGTTCCTGATTCTCCTGAACCTGTTCCTGCTGGTGGTCGGCTGCATGATGGACATCTTCTCGGCGACCGTGGTCGTGGTGCCGCTGATCCTGCCAATCGCCGCAAACTACGGCATTCACCCGGTTCACCTGGGCATTATCTTTCTCGCCAATCTCGAAATCGGTTACAGCACACCACCGGTCGGCATCAACCTGTTCAT